>NZ_JBHUAL010000310.1:0-7374 GCF_042789775.1 Kitasatospora sp. NPDC056800
CCCCTTTCGTCATTCCGTCATTCCGTCATTCCGGGGCGGGGCCGCCGGGCAGGCGGACGGTGGCCAGCGCGCCCGGACCGCCGTCCGCGGCCGGGCCGAGGGTGACCTCGCCACCCGCCTCCCGGACGCTCTGCGCGACGATCGACAGCCCGAGGCCGGAGCCGGGCAGCTGGCGCGAGGAGGGCGAGCGCCAGAACCGGTCGAAGACGTACTGGAGCTCGTCCGGCGGGATGCCGGGGCCGTGGTCGCGGACGGTCAGCACGCCCCGGTGCAGCCGGACGTCGATGGTGCCGCCGGGCGGGCTGTACTTGACCGCGTTGTCCAGCAGGTTGATCACCGCCCGTTCCAGCCCGGCCGCGTCGCCGTGCACGTACCAGGGCTCGGTGTCGGTCTCGAAGACCAGCCCCGGGCCGCGCAGCTTGGCCCGTTCGACGGCCCGTCCGGCGAGCTCGTGCAGGGCGACCACGGTGGGGGCCGGGCCGCTCTTCGGGGTGTCCGGGCGGGAGAGCTGGAGCAGGTCGCCGATCAGCACGGTGAGCTCCTGCATCTGCGCCTTCATGTTGCCGAGCAGCTTGGTCTTGGTGGCGGCGGGCAGCGGGCGGCCGGTGTCGTTGCTGCGGATCAGCAGGTCGACGTTGGTGCGCAGGGAGGTCAGCGGGGTGCGGAGCTCGTGCCCGGCGTCGGCTATCAGCCGGGTCTGCCGCTCGCGGGAGTTGGCGAGGGCGGTGCTCATCGAGTTGAAGGACGTGGAGAGGCGGGCGATCTCGTCGTGTCCGTTGACGGGGATGGTGGTGCCCACCTCCTCGGTCCGGGCGATGTGCTCGACGGCGTCGGTGAGCTGGTCGACGGGCTTGAGGGAGGAACGGGCGACCAGCCGGCCGGCGATGGCGGCGAGCAGGATGCCGCCGGCGGAGACGGAGCCGAGCAGGATGGCGAGGCCCTGGAGGGAGTCCTCGACGGGCTGGGTGGAGGTGGCCACCATCAGCAGGGCCGGCCCCGACGCGGAGTGGGCCAGCGAGATCCGGACGACCGCCGGGGTCCCGTCGGTGAAACGGCCGTCGCGGATGATCGACTGGCCGTTCTTGAGCTTGAACCCGGCTGCGTCACCGGGCTGGACCACGATCGCCTTGGTCGCGTTCGGGGGCAGGCAGACGCCCGTCGGGTTGGCCTTCACGAACTGGGTGTCCCGGGCCACCGCGCTGCCGTTCTCCGAGGTGAGGCCCGTCGGCTGGTTCGCCAGGGCCTGTTCCGCGGTCGGGTAGCAGAGCAGGGGCACTCGGGGCCCCGGCGGCAGCGTCGCGTTGGCCAGGTCGGTCCGCACCTGGTCGTAGAGCTGCTTCTCCACGATGAACCAGCACGCCAGCGCCGACAGCGCGATCGCCACCGCCACCGCCGCCGCGCTCAGGAAGGTGAGGCGGCTGCGCAGCGAGCGGGAGCGGAACCAGTGGAGGAGGCGCTGTCGGCGGCGGGGCGTGCGGGGCGGTGCCAGCGGGGGTGCCAGCGGTGGGGGCGGGACGTGGTTCACGCGCTCGTGCCGGCGGCCGGGCGCAGGGCGTAGCCGACGCCGCGTACGGTCTGGATCAGGCGGGGCATGCCGCCCTGCTCGGTCTTGCGGCGCAGGTACATCACGTACACGTCGAGGGAGTTGGAGGAGGGCTCGAAGTCGAAGCCCCAGACCGCCTTGAGGATCTGTTCGCGGGTGAGGACCTGGCGGGGGTGGGCGAGGAACATCTCCAGCAGCATGAACTCGGTGCGGGTGAGCTCGATCGGCTTGCCGGCCCGGGTGACCTCGCGGGTGGCGGTGTTCATCCGCAGGTCGGCGAAGGCGAGCACCTCGCTCTCGTCCTCGACGGCGGCGCGGGCGGCGGCCTCGGCGGCGAGGGCGTTGCGGCGCAGCAGGGCGCGGACGCGGGCGAGCAGTTCGTCGAGCTCGAAGGGCTTGGCGAGGTAGTCGTCGGCGCCGACGTCGAGACCGGTGACGCGGTCGCCGACGGCGTCGCGGGCGGTCAGCATCAGCACCGGGACGGTGTCGCCGCGGGAGCGCATCCGGCGGACGGCGGTGAGGCCGTCCATCCGGGGCATCATGATGTCCAGCAGGACGAGGTCGGGCCGGTCGCGTTCGACGGATTCCAGGGCTTCGTAGCCGTCGGTGGCGGTGGCGACCTCGTACCCCTCGAAGGCGAGGCTGCTCTCCAGGGCGTCCCGGAGGGCGGGTTCGTCGTCGACCACGAGGAGCCGGGCGAAGGGGTGGCCGGCCTCGGCGGTGGTGCGGTCGTCGGCGGACGGGGTCATGGGCGGGTGCCCTTTCTCGTCGGGTGGAGGGCCTGCTGGGAGCAATTGTCCGTCTCAGGGAGCGGTGCTCACAGGTTCTGGCCGGCTTCGAGCTTCGGCAGGACCTGCTTGATGTCGTTGATCGGGATGGCGAAGCCGAGGCCGACGCTGCCGGCCGAGCCGCCGGAGGAGCCGGATCCGCCGGGCGCGTACATCGCCGAGTTGATGGCGATGACCTGGCCGTTGGCGTTGATGAGCGGGCCGCCGGAGTTGCCGGGGTTGAGCGCGGCGTCGGTCTGGAAGGCCTTGTAGGTGGTGGTGCTGCCGCTGTCGGACTGCGGGGCGGTGCCGCGCAGGCCGGGCACGCCGGGCAGGTAGGGGAGGCCGAAGCCGCCGTTGTTGCTGGTGCTGCCCTCGTCGAGCTGGACGGTGACGTCGCGGTTCTCGGCGCTGATGATGCCGGAGGTGACGGTGCCGGTGAGGCCGTCGGGGTTGCCGATGGCGACGACCGGGTCGCCGATGGCCACGGTGGAGGAGTCGCCGAGGACGGCGGGGGTGAGGTTCTTCGCGCCGGTGGCGGTGATCACGGCGACGTCGAGGGCCTTGTCGGTGCCGGTGACGGTGGCCTGGGCGGTGGAGCCGTCCTTGAAGGTGACGGTGATCCGGCCGCCGGCGGACGCGGTGTCGATCACGTGGTAGTTGGTGAGGATCTGTCCGTCGGTGTTCAGGACGACGCCGGTGCCGGTGGCGGTGCCGTTGCCGGTCTTGACGGTGATCTCGACGGTGCTGGGCGAGACGGCGGCGGCGACGGCGGCCACGTCGGCGGTGCCGTCGGAGCGGGCGGAGACCGGGCTGGCGATGGTGCCGACGCGGTTCTCGGAGCCCTGGTGGTCGGCGGCGACCAGGCCGCCGGTGACCCCGCCGAGGACGGCCGCGACCGCGGCGACGGCGGTGACCAGGGCGAGCCGGCCGCGCAGCAGTCCGCGCCGGGCCCGGCCGCCGTGGTGGCCGGGGCCCTCGGGGGAGCCCGGCCCGAGGATCGTGGGCGGCTCGGGCGGGATCGGCGGGGGCGGCGGCGGGGCGTCGAAGCCGCCGTCGGAGTGGTCCTCGCGGTAGCTGTACCCGGGCCCGTACCCGTCCGCGCCGGTGGTGCCGGAGCCGCCGGCGGCCGGGCCGCTGCCGAGCACGGTGCCCTCGATCACCCGGGGCTCCTGGGCCTCGTACTGCCCGGGGGCCTGGTACTGGCCGTGCTGCCCGTACCGGCCGTGGGCCTGGTAGGGGTCGTACTGCTCGTGGGGCTCGTACGGGCCGTACTGCTCGCTGGGGTGCTGCTGCTTCTCGCTCATGTCGACCAAGCTCGGCCCGGTGCATGAGGAGTGGATGAGAACCGGCTCAGAACGGGGAGAGAAGCCCGTTGGGTTCTCATAAAGCCTGGTCAGCCCGCCTGCCGAGCGGAACCGGCCGCTCCGGTACGGGCCCGCCGCTCCGGTCCGGGCCGGCTACTCCGCTACGGACCGGCCGGGGGCGTCGCCGCCGCAGCCGCAGGAACGGCGGATGACCAGCCGGGACGGGAAGGTGCGGACCCGCTCGGTGTCCGAGCCGGGCACCATCAGCGAGTCGTCCAGCACCAGGTCCACGGCGGCCCGGGCCATCGCGTCGCGGTCGGAGGCGACGGTGGTCAGCGGCGGGTCGGCGAGCGCGGCCTCCGGCACGTCGTCGAAGCCGGCCACCGCGAGGTCCTCCGGGACCCGCAGGCCGACCTCGCGGGCGGCCCGCAGCACGCCGATCGCCTGGTCGTCGGTGGAGCAGAAGATCGCCCGCGGCCGGTCCGGCGAGCGGAGCACGCCGAGCGCGACGTCGTAGGCGCCGTAGCGGTGGAAGGGCGCGTCGATCAGGTGCGGCTCGGTGGGGACGCCGTGCGCGTCCATGGCGCGCTGCCAGCCCTCGACGTGGTCGATGACCGGGTCGCCGGGGGCGGGGGACTCGACCGGGCCGCCGAAGCAGGCCACGTACGGGTGCCCGTGCACCTCCAGCAGGTGGCGCACGATCGCCTCGGCGCCCGCCACGTCGTCGGTGACCACCGCGACGTCGTCGATGGCCTCGGGCCGGCGGTGCAGCAGCACGACCTTGGCGCCCTCCATCGCGGCGAACTCCTCGGCGGCGCGCTGCGAGGGGCCCTGGCTGACCAGGATCAGGCCGGAGACGCGCATCCCGAGGAAGGCGCGGACGTAGTGCACCTCGCGGTCGTCCACGTAGTCGGAGTTGCCGATCAGCACGAGCTTGCCGCGCTCGGAGGCGGCCCGTTCCACGGCGTGCGCCATCTCGGCGAAGAAGGGCTGGCGGGCGTCCGGGACGACCATGCCGATCAGGTTGGTGCGCCGGGAGGCCATCGCCTGGGCGACGCTGTTCGGCCGGTAGCCGAGCTGGTCGATCGCCGCGAGGACCTTCTCCCGGGTCGCGGGTGCGACCGGGCGCGGACCGTTGTTGATGACGTAGCTGACGACCGCGGTCGAGGTACCAGCCAGCCGGGCTACATCGTCGCGCGTCACTTTGGCCACGGGGGGAGTCTACGCGTGTGGCCTCCGGGGCGGCAGGGGGAGCTGGGGCCTTGTTCGGCAGGCCGGCGGGCGGCTCCGGGAGGAACCGGACAAGCCGGGCGGGGGACGGCCCGCCCGGCCGGTCCTCAGGCGTCCAGGGGGGTGGCGGGGCGCTGGGCGAGCTCCGGCCGCTCGCCCTTCTCGGGCTTCTCCGGGACGACGAAGCGGTAGCCGACGTTGCGCACCGTGCCGATCAGCTGCTCGTGCTCCACGCCGAGCTTGGCGCGCAGCCGCCGGACGTGCACGTCCACCGTCCGGGTGCCGCCGAAGTAGTCGTAGCCCCAGACCTCCTGCAGCAGCTGCGCCCGGGTGAAGACCCGGCCGGGGTGCTGCGCGAGGTACTTGATCAGCTCGAACTCCTTGAAGGTGAGGTCGAGCGCCCGGCCCTTGAGCTTGGCGGAGTAGGTCGCCTCGTCGACCGAGAGGTCGCCGTTGCGGATCTCCATCGGGCTGTCGTCGGTGACGACCTGGAGGCGGCCGAGCGCGAGCCGCAGCCGGGCCTCGACCTCGGCCGGGCCCGCGGTGTCCAGCAGGACGTCGTCGATGCCCCACTCGGCGGTGACGGCGGCCAGGCCGCCCTCGGTGACCACCAGGATCAGCGGGCAGCCGATGCCGGTGGACCGCAGCAGCTGGCAGAGGCTGCGGATCTGCGGCAGGTCACGCCGGCCGTCGACCAGGATGACGTCCGCGCTGGGCGTGTCCACCAGGGCCGAGCCCTCGGCGGGGGCCACCCGGACGTTGTGCAGCAGCAGTCCGAGGGCGGGCAGCACTTCGGCGGACGGTTGCAGCGCATTGGTGAGGAGGAGGAGAGAACTCATACCCGGTGGTCCCCTTTCCGGGTCGTCGCGGTCGCGTGACGGCTGCCGCCACAGCCGGATGGCGCACGTGCTGAGGGGGAGGGGAGGACGACGGCCGGTCGCGGCGGACCGGGGGAGCGGACGGCGTGCGGGGCGCGACGGCGGGTCCGCCGGGGGTCCCGCAACCCCGGGCGCATCGTTTCTGCCCTGTTCCTCACCGCGAACCCTCCGGTCTGGTCCGGCGCCGGGTGGCGGCCCGGTGCCGGGTGGCGATGCCCCGGCCGGCCGGGGCACGTCGTTGTGCCGCGCCGGCCGGGAGGTCCCTGCTGCGCGCCGGGGGTGGGCCGACGAATCGCAAGAACGTCCGTACCGGCGTCCTGGAAGCACAAAAGGACCCGGGGGCGACTCTGCCCGGATCCCTCTTGGTGGTCGAGGATAGCCGACCGCCCCCTCCGCCGGGAGTGCCGGAATCCGGCGGTTCGCCCAATTCGGGCGTGCGCCGGGTGAGGCTGGACACAGCTTCGAGCGCCGGTCCGGCGCTGGTCCGGCGCCTCCGGGTGGCGGTCCGGTGCGAGGCCGGTGCGTACTCCGTGCCGGTCCGGCCAGGGCGATTGCCGCTCGTGGTGGCCGACACGCCATCATGGGGGGCGCACATCGGAGGCGCTGTTCGGGTCCATCGTTCGGGTGGTCGGGCGGCCGTCGCGGTGGCGAGCCGGACCGGGGTACCGGAGCCGGGCGAGGACGACGAGAAGGGGTGGCCCGATGGGCGCGACCACCGAGCCCGCGAGCGGCGCCCGGGTGCGCGGGACGATCCGCTACTGGGCGGCGGCGAAGTCCGAGGCCGGGCTGGCCGAGGAGCCGTACGAGGCGGCGACCCTGGCGGAGGCGCTGGCGGCGGCCAGGGCGCGGCACGCCGACCGGCCGAAGCTCGTCCAGCTGCTCGGGCACTGCTCGTACCTGGTCGACGGGGCCCAGGTGGGCGGCCGCGACCACGCGACCGTCGCCCTGACCGAGGGCGGGACGGTCGAGGTCCTCCCGCCGTTCGCGGGAGGCTGAGCGGCGTGACGGACATGAACAACCCGAACCACCCGAACCACGGCGGCCACGGCGAGTGGCCGCAGCAGCCCCACCAGCCGTACCCGCCGCAGGCCCACCAGCCGCAGCAGCCGTACCCGCAGCAGCAACAGCAGCCGTACGTCCCGCCGCAGCAGCCCGGCCACCAGTCGCCGTACGGCTACCCGGTGGACGACGCGGCGGCGACCGCGGTGCTGCCGGCGGTGCCCGCGTTCGACGACGCGGCCGCGACCACCCTGCTGCCGCCGGTGCCGGCGGTGAGCGACGCCGAGGCGACGGCGCTGCTGCCGCCGGTGGTGGTGTCCGGTCCGCTGTCGGGCGCGCCCCGGCCGCAGGGTCACCAGCCGCATCAGCCGCAGGGTCACCAGCCGCAGCAGGCCCACCAGCCGTACCAGCCGCCCCAGGCCCAGCAGGCCCAGCAGGTCCCGCAGGCCCAGCAGGTCCCGCAGCCGCAGCAGGCTCCGCAGCCGCGGCAGCGGCGGCGGCCGCCGGAGCAGCCGGTGCAGCCCCAGCCGGATCCGACGATCCAGCTGCAGCTCCCCCGGCCGCCGGGGGCCCGGGGCCCGCCCGGGGCCCCCGCGCCCCGGGTAGTATTAAAAAAACCCATGCCCCGGGAAACATCAACATAAGGTGTG
>NZ_JBHUAL010000311.1:0-7335 GCF_042789775.1 Kitasatospora sp. NPDC056800
CCCCAGTGGGGAGCCCGGCCTCTCGGGCGTTCAAGGGGTGGCTCAGGCAGCGCCCTTGGCGGCTTCCTTCAGCTTGGAGCCGGCGCTCACCTTGGCGCTGTAACCCGCGGCGATCTGGATCGGCTCGCCGGTCTGCGGGTTGCGGGCGGTGCGGGCAGCGCGGTGGGTGCGCTCGAAGGTCAGGAAACCGGGAATGGTGACCTTCTCGTCGCCCTTGGCGACGACCTCGCCGACGATCTCGGCGAAGGCGGCCAGAACGGCGTCGGCGTCCTTGCGGGTCACCTCGGCGCGCTCGGACAGCGCGGCCACCAGCTCACTGCGGTTCATGTGTACTCCTGTGGTCTGTTCGCTTGCGGTGCGCGGGGGCCCATCGGTGCTCCCACCGGGGGGCACCCGGATAGGCCGCAGGTCCGCACACTGTGCTCATGCAGGCAATGCGTGGTCGCAGGCCGGGTCCGTACCCGATGCCGCGCGCCGGAGCCGTCGAAGGCCCGCCCGCCCGCCTGGGTACGAATCCTGCCCCGACCGGCCCCGAGAAAGCCAATCGGGCCCCGGCCGAGCCACCCGAACATCGCCCGCCCGTCGGAGGTGTGACGCTCCGTCGGCTCCGGCGGACCGGACCCGGGCGGCGGTCGGGACGACACGCCGGAAGACCAGGGGGACGTTCCGTACTTGTCGGACACGCCTGCCCCGTGCAGGGCTACGGTACGCCCTACGACTGACAAGCCCAAACACGCCCCTCGCCCTTGTGTCGCAAGGGTTCGGGGCGAGCTGGGCGGGTATGACCGCTATTCGCACATTTGAGCGATCTGCGACACGTCGCCCGAGCCGTCCGTCAGAGCTTGACGGTGGGGAACGCGGCGGTGTCGAGGGTGCCCACGATGCCGGGGGTCGGACGGGCCGGCGCGCGGTCCTCCTGGGCCCCCGCCAGGGCCGCCTCGCGCACCGCGGAGGCGACGGTCTTGGCCACGTCCTTGTGGAACACGCTCGGGATGATGTAGTTCGCGTTCAGCTCGTCGTCGGCCACGGTGGTGGCCAGCGCCCGGGCGGCGGCGATCATCATCTCGGTGTTGACGGTGCGGCTCTGGGCGTCCAGCAGGCCGCGGAAGACACCCGGGAAGACCAACACGTTGTTGATCTGGTTCGGGAAGTCGCTGCGGCCGGTGGCGACCACGGCGGCGGTCTGCCGGGCGATGGCCGGGTCGACCTCCGGGTCCGGGTTGGCCAGCGCGAAGACGATCGAGTCCTCGGCCATGGTGGCCAGGTCGTCGCCGTCCAGGACGTTCGGGGCCGAGACGCCGATGAAGACGTCGGCGCCCGCCACGGCCTCCTTGAGGCTGCCGGTGCGGCCCGAGCGGTTGGTGTGCTCGGCGATCCAGCGCAGGTTCTCGTTGAGGTCCCCGCGGCCCAGGTGGACCACGCCGTGCACGTCCGCCACGGTGGCGTGCTCGACGCCGGCCGCCATCAGCAGCTTGAGGATCGCGGTGCCGGCGGCGCCGGCGCCCGACATCACCACGCGGATGTCGCCGATCCGCTTGCCGACCACCTTCAGCGCGTTGGTGAGGGCGGCCAGCACCACGATCGCGGTGCCGTGCTGGTCGTCGTGGAAGACCGGGATGTCCAGGGCCTCGCGCAGCCGGGCCTCGATCTCGAAGCAGCGCGGCGCGGAGATGTCCTCCAGGTTGATCCCGGCGAAGCCCGGGGCGATCGCCTTGACGATGGCGACGATCTCGTCGGTGTCCTGGGTGTCCAGGCAGATCGGCCAGGCGTCGATCCCGGCGAAGCGCTTGAACAGGGCCGCCTTGCCCTCCATGACGGGCAGCGCGGCCTCCGGGCCGATGTTGCCCAGGCCCAGCACCGCGGAGCCGTCGGTGACCACGGCGACGCTGTTGCGCTTGATGGTCAGGCGGCGGGCGTCCTCGGGGTTCTCCGCGATCGCCATGCAGACCCGGGCGACGCCCGGGGTGTAGATCATGCTGAGGTCGTCACGGTTGCGGATCGGCAGCTTGGAGGACATCTCGATCTTGCCGCCGAGGTGCATCAGGAAGGTGCGGTCCGAGACCTTGCCGATCGACACGCCGTCGATCGTGCGCAGCTTCTCGACGATCTCCTCGCCGTGCGCGACCGAGGCCGCCGCCACCGTGACGTCGATCCGCAGCGCCTCCAGCCCGGAGGCGGTGACGTCGAGACCGGTCACCGATCCGCCGGAGGACTCCACGGCCGTGGTGATCGCGCTGACGGCGTTGCCCCGGGCCGGGACCTCCAGCCGTACCGTGATCGAGTTGGAGACACTGGGCACCGTCGCCATCGACGCTTCCTTCTTCCGTCTGTCCCGCAGGCTCAACATTTTGTTGAAGGCATCGCCTGCGCATGCTAGACGTCGATCGTCGCACCTTCCAAGGGGTAGCCAGAAATAACGTTCATTGAGTGTGCGGACCCGACAATCCCACCCGATGGCCGTCCGGCTCCCGCCGCTCGCTCCTTGCCTCTCCCGGCCGATGCGTTACATTGGACGGGACACCGGCTCGATCCAAGCCCCCGGGCCCAACCTTCGTCCCTTCGAGGGACCACTTGCCGCGAGGCGAGCATGGCGGGTCGGTGTCGTAAACGTCTGAAGGCCCCTCACCACCCGGTGAGGGGCCTTCTTCCGTCGGATCCCGTAGGGTCCGTCAGCCGTGCAGCAGCGCGGGCACGCCGGCCGCGTCGGGCAGGTCGTCCGGACCGGAGAGCACGGTCAGCCGCTGGGTCGCGCGGGTCAGCGCCACGTACAGCACCCGCAGGCCGGCCTCCGACTCGCCGGCGATGCCGGTCGGGTCGGCCACCACGGTCGCGTCGTACTCCAGGCCCTTGGCCTCCAGGCTGCCCAGCACCACCACGCGCCCGCCCAGGCCCTCGGCCCAGCCGGCCGCCTCGCCCCGGCGGTCCATCGGCACCACGAGCGCCACGGTGCCGTCCACCTCGGCCAGCAGCCGCTCCAGCTCGGCCCGGGCGGCCTTGCCGAAGGCCTCCGGCGCGGGGTCGGTGGTGGCCGCGAAGCGCGGCTCCACGCCGACGTGGCGCACCGCGCTCGGCGACGGGGTGCCCGGCGCGGCCAGCGCCAGCACCTTGGCCGCCACCTCGGCGATCTCGGCCGGGTTGCGGTAGTTCACGGTCAGCATGAAGCGGCGGCGCGGCTTGCCGGAGAGCACCTCGTCCAGCGCGGCCTGGGCCTCCTGCGGGAACGGCCAGGAGGACTGCGCCGGGTCGCCGACGATCGTCCAGGTGGCCATCCGGGCCCGGCGGCCGATCATCCGCCACTGCATCGGGGTGAGGTCCTGCGCCTCGTCCACGATGATGTGCGCGTACTCCGTGCGCTCGACCGGCTGGCGGTCGCGCTGGCGGGCGCTGCGGTCGGCGAAGGTGGTGACCTCGTCCAGGCCGCTCAGCAGGTCCACCGCGTCCACCTCGCGGACCTTCGGGCGGGCCGGCTCGCCGAGCAGCACCTGGAGCTCGTCGATCAGCGCGACGTCGTGCGCGGACAGCGCGCCCTCGCCCCGCCCGGACAGGTGGCGCCAGGAGGCCGCCAGCAGCCTGGCCTCGTCCGGGGTGACGGCCCGGCGGGCGATCCGGTTGGTGTGCCGGTGCTGGCGCAGCGTGGCGAGCACCCGGCGCGGGGTCAGCGCCGGCCACCAGGCGTCCAGGAAGTCCAGGAACGACGCCTCGTCCGAGACGTACTCGTCGAAGGACTCCTTCTCCTCCTGGCGCTGCTCGCGGGCGTAGTGGTCGGCGGGCTTCGGCAGGTCCCTGGTGGCCTGCTGCCACAGGGCGTCCAGCAGCAGCCGGCGGGCGCGCGGGCGCAGCAGGTTCAGCGGGGTGCCGCCGGAGCCCACCACGTTGCCGCGCACGGCCTTCAGCCGGGAGGCGTCCAGCTTCAGCACCTCGCCCCGGGCGACCACCTTGAGCTCCTGCGGCGCGCCCAGCTCCAGCGCCGCGCGGGCGGCCCGGCGCAGCAGCTGGACCATCCGGGCCGAGCCCTTGACCCGGGCCGCCTCGGGCGTGTCGTAGGTGTCCGCCTCGATGCCGTCCACCAGCGAGCCGACCGCCCGGATGGCGACCTGGCCCTCCTCGCCCAGCGCGGGCAGCACGCCCTCGGTGTACGAGACCAGCAGCGCGGTCGGCGAGACCACCAGGATGCCCCCGGCGTAGCGGCGGCGGTCCTGGTAGAGCAGGTAGGCGGCGCGGTGCAGGGCGACGGCGGTCTTGCCGGTGCCGGGGCCGCCGGTGACCAGGGTGGCGCCCGCGGCGGCGGCGCGGATCACCTCGTCCTGCTCCTTCTGGATGGAGGAGACGATGTCGCGCATCGAGTGGCTGCGGGCGCGGCCCAGCGAGGCCATCAGCGCGCCGTCGCCGACCACCGCCAGCTCCTCGCCGTCCAGGGTCGGGGTGAGGTCGGGGCGCAGCAGGTCGTCCTCGACGCCGATCACCTTGCGGCCCTTGGAGCGGATCACCCGGCGGCGGATCACCCGGCCCGGTTCGACCGGGGTGGCGCGGTAGAAGGGGGCGGCGGCGGGCGCGCGCCAGTCGATCACCAGTGGGCCGTACTCGGCGTCCAGCACGCCCAGTCGGCCGATGTGGAGGGTCTCGGCGACGGCCGGGTCGGCCGGGTCGAGCGGGGTGTTCGACGGGATGCCGTGCTCCTCCGGGGCGTCGGCCCGCTGGAGGTCGATCCGGCCGAACAGGAAGTCCTCGAACTCGTTGTTCAGACGCTGGAGGTGGGCGCCGGCCCGGTAGACCTGGGCGTCGCGTTCGGCGAGCGCGCCGGGGGTGCCGACCTGGACCCGCTTGGCGGCGTCCTCCAGGATGTACTCGGCCTCGGCGAGCTTCTCCTCCAACCGGTGGTAGACGGTGTCGAGGTGCTGCTGCTCACCGGCGATCTCGCGTGCGCGGACGGTCTCGTGGTCGGTGGCGGGGGTGGTGGGCGTGTTGCTCTGCATGGCCTCGGTGGTAGCGGCGGAATCCGGCTCCGGAAAACGAGCGGACGGATGATCCTACGCCGCGACCCCCCGGCCGCGCTGCTCCGGAACGTACAAAAATCGAAGGCCGCCCTCCGCGGAGCGGAGGACGGCCTTCGTGTCAACATGGGGTGGTGGAGATGCCGGGAATCGAACCCGGGTCCAGTGGAGTTAATTCAGGGCTTCTCCGAGCGCAGTCCGCTGTGATTTTCTCGGCCCTGGCGGTCACACGGACAAGCCGCCAACAGGCCCAGCTGCTGTTTGATTTCCCATCCGCCCTCGCAGCCCGGGCGGACGGTTGAGTTCCCTAGATTATGCCAGGGTCCGGGTCGGGAACTCCCCGGTCTGACACCCAAGCGCTATCGGTGCTTATTAGGCAGCGAGAGCGAACTGCTGGGAATCGCGCTTAGAGTTGGCGATTATTTTTTTGCGACACGTGGTTAACGAGATCATTGCCGCGTTCCTCGGCTCGCTTCCCCTGTTTCAACATCCCCTGTCGAAACCGATCATCCCCATGTTTTGTTGAGAAACAGCTCGGACGGTCATCGTCCGTGTTGCTTGCGCCATAGTACGCGAGGCGACGGGCGAGGGTCCAGCGGATTAACCCTGGCGTCGGCGGGCCGCCGCCACCGCACGGGCCGTCTCGCGGGTGTCCTGCTTCTCGCGCAGCGTCTGGCGCTTGTCGTAGAGCTTCTTGCCGACCGCGAGCGCCAGTTCGAGCTTCACCCGGCCGTCCTTGAAGTACAGCGAGAGCGGGACCAGGGTGTGGCCCGCGTCGCGGACCTTGCTCTCGATCTTGTGGATCTCCATCCTGTGCAGCAGCAGCTTGCGCTTGCGCCGGGCCGCGTGGTTGGTCCACGTCCCCTGGGTGTACTCGGGGATGAAGACGTTGTCGATCCACGCCTCGTGGTTCTGGATGTACGCGTAGCCGTCGACCAGGTTGGCCCGCCCCTCGCGCAGCGACTTGACCTCGGTTCCGGTGAGGACGAGGCCGCACTCGTAGGTGTCGAGGATCGTGTACTCGTGTCGCGCCTTCTTGTTCTGCGCGATCAGCTTCTGTCCGGTTTCCTTTGCCATAACGCGGCCATTCTCGCACTTCGAGGCCGGATCGGGCAGCTGCTTTAGGCGCGGGTGCCCAGCCCCGAGAGGACCCGCAGGGCGAGCTCGTCGGCCTCCTCGCCCGAGCCGGCCGGGACGTCGGGGGTGAGGCCGGTGCCGTCCGGGGAGCGGCCCGCCGGGGTGTAGTAGCGGCCGACGGTCAGCTCCAGCACGGCGCCGTCGGCGAGCCGGCTGGGCTGCTGGACGGTGCCCTTGCCGAAGGTCCGCGAGCCCACCACCACGGCGCGGCTGCGGTCCTGGAGGGCTCCGGCCAGCAGTTCGGCGGCGCTCATCGTGCCGCCGTCCACCAGCAGCACCAGCGGGGTGCGCTGGTCGCCGCCGGGCGGGGCGGTCAACTCCCTGGTCTCGCCGCGCTCCTGGTACGAGCCGACCGTTCCGCCGTCCAGGAAGATCCCGGCGGTGCCGGCCGCCTCGTCGACCAACCCGCCCGAGTTGCCGCGCAGATCGAGCACCACGCCGGCGTGCGGGGCGCGCAGCGCGGCGCGCACCTGGTCGGCCACGCCGCTGGTGAAGCCGCGCACGGTCACCCGCAGCACGCCCTTGCCCAGCTGCTCCGCGGTGACCTGCCGGCTGTCCAGCAGCACGCGCCGCAGCCGCAGTTCGCGCTCCTCCCCCTCGCCGCGCCGGACCGCCAGGGTGACCTCGGAGCCGGCCCGGCGCTCCTCGCCCTGGCCGCGCAGCCGCGCGACCACCTCGGTGACCGGCAGGTGGTCGGCCTGGTCCCGGCCGATCCGTACGAGCCGGTCGCCGGGGGCGATCCCGGCCGCGGCGGCCGGGCCGCCGGGCGCGACCTGGGAGACCTCGGTGACGCCGTCCTGGCCGCGGCCGACCGAGAGGCCGACGCCCGGGTACCGGCCGTCCAGGCCCTGGCTGAACTCCGCGTACTCCTGGGCGCTGTAGTACGCGCCCCAGCGGTCGCCGCCGGCCGCCAGCAGGTGCTCGGCCTGCTGCTCGGACAGGGCGGCGCCGGCCGGGTCCGCCGGGAGCCCGCCGGTGGCCCGGGCGGTGTCGGCGGACGGGCTGTGCGGCGGCCCGCCCGGGTCGCCCCAGGCGCCGGTGGCCGCGCCGGCCAGCAGCACGGCGCCGAACACCAGGCTGAGCGCGGCCACCTGGCGGGCCCTGCGCGGAGTTTGCAGCATGGACCGGAGTGTAGACACCGCTCCGAGCGGGACGAACCAGAACGACGGGCCCCGGAACGCCGACGGCCCCGGACGGCGCAGTGCCG
>NZ_JBHUAL010000312.1:0-7300 GCF_042789775.1 Kitasatospora sp. NPDC056800
CCTCCGCGGAGGAGCCGGCTCACTGCCTTTCGAACCGGGCCGAGCGGGTCAGCGCTGCCGCTCGGGCTCCGCGTAGGTGCGGAAGTCCGAGGCGGTCTCCGGCCAGTTGGCCCGCTGCCAGCTCCGCAGCTCCGGGTACGTCGCGTGGGCGGGCACGACCACCAGGCGCTCGTCGAACCACCGGGTCAGGAACTCGCGCCGGCTGCGCACCTCCTCCCGGGTGCGCCCGCTCAGCATGACCTGCCCGACCCCCTGGGTGGTGTCCTGCACCGTGTCCCCCGTCCGGAAGCCGTACGGGAGGTCCAGCCGCACGTGCTCGACACCGGGCAGGGCCCGGATCTGCTCCAGTGAGGGATAGCCGACCAGGACGCCGGGCCGGTTGGCGAGGAAGAGGGTGCTGACGCTCTCCGGGCGGACGGCCGGCTCGATCGCCGGCTCGATCCCCTCCGCGCACCGGATGGCGGCTTCGCCCAGGTCCACGCCGAACTTGAACGCCACCGCTTCGGAGATCAGCCCGCCGCCGGTGCGGGCGGCGCACTCGCCGAACACGAGCCCGCCGGTGTCGGGCCGGCGGAACAGCTCCATGTGGAACACCCCGCGCCGCAGGCCGAGGGCCCGCAGCGCCTCCGTCACGACCGGCCGCGCCAGGGCGAAGGCGTCCGCGTCCTCGGTCGGGTCGAAGCGTTCCAGCTGGAGCACCCGGTTGGCGTCGACGGCGGTCAGGCACGGCTCCGCGTAGGTGCCCACGCTGAGGAACCGGAGTTCGCCGTCGAAGACCACGCCGTCCGCCATCCACTCCTCGCCCGGCGTGAACTCCTCCAGGACGAAGGTGCGTTGCGGAACGCCCCGGCGCCGGTACTCGGCGCAGGTGTCGATCAGCTCGGCCAGTCCCCGGACGACCGAGGTGTTCCGGGTGCCCGCCCCGGCGATGGGCTTGAGCACCGCTTTGTCGAAGTCCGCGAGGGCGGACGGATCCAGGTGGTGGATGTCCTCGATGACCTGCGAGGCGCCGACGTCCAGGCCGGCCGCCGCGACGGCCCGCTTCTGCAGCCACTTGTCCCGGAAGTTCGGGGCGATGTCCGCGGCCACGGCCGTCGGGAGGTCCAGGACCCGGGCGAGTGCCGCGACGGTGACCAGGGCCTCCTCGTCGGAGGTCTGGAGGAAGCGGAACTCCCGCTCGGCGGCGCCGGTCCGGCGCAGGGCGAGGAGGACGCTCTCGATGCTCGTCGGGTCCTCGGCGAAGATCCCCACGGCCCCGTCCGGGAGCTTCAGGTAGCCCCAGTCCGCCAGGTGCGGGCCGTGCACCACGTACGGCGTGATGCCGTTCCGGAGGCAGGCGCGCATCGCGTACGGGTCCGTGCCGACGATCAGGGCCGAGGGCTGGTCCTGGGGCAAGGGTTCTCCTTCGTTGTGGGGCTGAGGGGGCGGCGGTCCGCGGGCGGACCGGGAAGGCGGGTCGGACGGCGGGTCTAGAGGTCGGCGATCCGCCACACCCCGATCGACTTGTCGGCGAAGCGGTGCTCGACCCGTGTGCCGTCCTCCTCGGTCACGTAGACCTCGGTGCACTGCTCGTCGATCACCCGGAAGGGCTCGGGCAGCAGGAAGGGGGCCCGCCGGAGGTTGAGCGGACGCCAGCCGCCCGCTTCGGTGGCGGCCTCGTTCCCGGCCCGCCCGGTGAAGGTGGTCGTCGCCAGGTAGGTCGAGCCGCTGCGTCGGATGTTGTCCAGCGCGCGGTGGACGTCGTCGTCTCCGAGGTGCACCAGGCAGTCGCGGGAGAACACCAGGTCGACCTCCGGCAGCGGGTCGCGGGTGAGGTCGAGGACCCGGAACTCGCGGTCGGCGCGGGCGAAGCGCGCCCGGTTGCGCTCGACCACCGCGGGGACGATGTCGGCACCGGTGTAGCGGTCGACGCCCAGGTCGACCCTGGACATCCAGAAGAAGTCCCCGCACGGCGCGTCGAGCAGGCTCCGGACGCCGAGTTCGGCGAGCAGGGACGGCAGTTCGGCACGCAGCGCGGCCGTCTGGGCCAGGTTCGACCCGAGGCCGGAGCGGGATTCGTCGTCGTCGGCCCCGCTGTCCTCGGTCAGGGTCCAGGCCCCGCTGGCGTAGATCCGGGCGAAGGTCTCCTGGAGCGGCACGCGCGGTGGCCCGTCGGCTTCCGGTGCCGCCACGGAACCGCGCGTGTCCTGCTGCCGGGTGTCGTCGGTCATTGGTCCTCCTTGGTCGTACGGACGGATGCCGGCACTGCTGCCGAAGCCTGTTGCGGACGGTCCGCCCCCGCCGCGGCCTGCGGCTCGGACGGCAGGGTGCGGACCCCCGGGACGGCCAGCACGACGCCCGCGGCCGCGGCGACCAGGCAGGCCGCGCCCAGGAAGACGACGCCGATGCCGACCCGGTCCGCGATCGGGGCGGCGACCGCCAGGCCGAGCGGGAGGAAGACGAACGAGCCGAAGGCGTCGTAGGACATCACCCGGGACATCGACTCCTCCGGCACGTGCTTCTGCAGTGCCGTGAGGAAGGTGACGTCGTTGAGGCTCATGCAGAGGCCGGTGACGAACATCGCGCCGGCGGTGACGGCGACCGGCGCGGCGCAGGCCAGCGCGACCAGGGACGGCACGATCCCCAGGGTGAACAGCACCGCGGCCCGCAGGGGCCGGCGGGGCCGCAGCCGGATGGCCAGCAGGCTGCCCGCCACGAAGCCGACCGCCTGCGCGGTGAGGACGGCGGCCCATCCGGAGGCGCCGCCGAGGTGCGCCTCGGCCTCGACCGGTCCCAGCACGATGAAGCCGGCGCCGATGCACACGTTCACCAGCGCGAGTTGCGCCACCGCCGCCCACAGCCAGGTCCGTTCGGTGAACTCCCGCCACCCGTGCCGGAGTTGGAAGAAGATCCCTTCCTCCGTGGGCGACGGCTGGTCCGCCGTGCCGGTCAGCCGGACTCCGGCGAGGAGCACCGCGGACACCAGGAACGTCGCCGCGTCCACCACCAGTGCCCAGCCGGCGCCGAGCAGGACGACCAGCACGCCCGCGAGTGCCGCGCCGCCGATGCTGCCCGCGTTCATCGACAGCTGGACCAGCGCGTTGGCGGACTGGATCTTCTCGGCGGGCACGAGCCGCACCGTGACGCTCCGGGACGCCGGGGTGAACAGCGCGCTGGCGGCGCCGCTGACCATCGACAGGACGACCAGGCCCGCCAGGGAGTCCGTCCCGGTCAGCACCAGGACCGCGACCGCTCCCTGGGCGAGACCCGCGGCCAGGTCCGCCCCGACCATGACCCGGTGCCGCGGCAGCCGGTCGGCCAGGACTCCGCCGTACAGCAGGAACGCGACCTGGGCGGCGATCCGGGCGGCGGCGACGATGCCGAGGGTCGAACCCGAGCCGTCCGGCATTCCGAGGACGGCGAAGGCGAGCGCCACCGGTGCGATGGCGTCACCCAGCAGGGAGACGGACCGGGCGGAGAACAGCAGCAGGAAGGAGCGGTCTCGGAGGATGGAGAGGTCGGCGCGCACACAAGGCCTTTCACGTTCTGGCCCGACGGGATCGAGCTGGTCGGGGAGCCGTCACACCGCGGTCCGGTCCGGGCGGTCGGGGAACCGTCACACCGTGGTCCGGTCCGGGTGTTCGGGTGGCGGTGCCGAGAGGCGGGCGCGGGTGGCGGCGAGCCGCTCCAGCGGCACCGGGTCGGCCTTCCAGGGGCGGTGGAGATGGTCCCCGGCCGCCCGGGGCACCAGGTGGACGTGCAGGTGGAACACGTCCTGCCAGCCCGCGTCCCGGTTCGCCTGGAACAGCGTCAGGCCGTCCGGCGCCAGCACGTCCCGGATCCGCCCGGCCATCAGGTGGACGGTGGCCATCACGGCGGCGGCGTCCTCCGGGGTGATCTCCCAGAGGTCGGCGGCGTGGCGCTTGGGGATCACCAGGGTGTGCCCGTCCATGACCGCGGTGATGTCGAGGAAGGCGATGGTCCGCTCGTCCTCGTGGACGACGGCGGCGGGCAGCCGGCCCCCGACGATGGCGCAGAACACGCAGTCCGCGGACCGCGGGCCGTCGCCCCGGTCCCGCTCCGGCCCGCCGGTGGGCGCAGGGGCCGCGGTGGTCGGCCGGGCCGTCATCGCGCGACCCGGCGGGAGAGTTCGGCCAGGTCGCCGGCGGTCCGCGACAGCGGGAAGCGCCCGCTGTTGACCAGGCCGGCCGCGGCCAGGTCGTCCAGCCGCTCGGGCGAGCGGAGGAACTCCTCGATGCGGCCCCGGAGCGCCGTGAAGTCCCCGAAGTCGACCGGGAGCGCGGAGCGGCCGAGCACCTCGGTCAGGCCCGGCACGGGCTGGTAGGCGACCGGCAGGCCGCACGCCTGCGCCTCGATGGTCACCAGCCCGAACGCCTCCAGCCGGAGCGAGGGGACGATCAGGAGGTCGTGTCCGCCGAACGCGCGCCACAGGTCCTCCCGGGACAGCCAGCCGAGGCGGCGCACCCGCGACAGGTCGGAGCGTGCGGCCAGGGCCGCGAACTCCGCCGGGGGAGCGGCCACGGAGAGCTCCACCCCGGGGAGCGAGGCCACCGCCGCGATCAGGCCGGAGGTGGCCTTCTCGGCGGTGAGCCGACCCGCGTAGAGCACCCGCAGGACGCCCGCTTCGCGCTTCGCGCGGTGGCCCGGCCCGGTGGGCCGGCCGGCCAGCAGCCGGTCGGGGACGCCCCAGGGGATGTGGACGATCCGGTCCGACGGGACCGGGGCGATCCGGCGCAGCCGGTCCGCCATCGCCCGGGTGGGGACGACGATCGCGTCGGCCGATGCCGCGGTCTCCCGCAGGACGACGGCCTGGGTCGGGTGGTCCTCGGCGAACAGCAGGTCGGTGCCGTGCACCAGCGCGATGCTCGGCCGGTCGGGAAAGACCTGCTGCAGGGCGGCCGTCGCGCCGAAGGCCAGGTGCTGGAGGTGCAGCACGTCGTGGTCGGCGGCGGGGTACCTGTCCCGGACGGCGGCGCCGAGCCGGTCCACGTAGGCCCAGAACGCCGGCCCCGACACCGTCTTGCCCGGCACCGCGAGCAGGGCCGGTGAACCGGAGGTGTCGGGCGCCTGCCGGTCCTCCGGGGCGAGCATGAAGACGTCGGCGGGGATGAGCGGTTCCGGCCCGCCGTACAGGTCGCGCAGCAGCTCGACGCTGCCGCCGGGGCTGTCCGGGGGGAGGTCGATCCCGGTGAGGACGTTCACGCGAGCTCCTCGTACAGTCGCGACGTGTCGATGCCGCTGGTCCGGGTGTACTTCCGGCCCATGCTCTGGTAACTGGCCTCCGCGCCGAGGGTCTTGAGGAAGATGATCTTCCCGAAGGTCATCCCCGGATAGATCCGCACCGGGCGCACCACGCGGATCTCGAGCGTCCACCGGATGGCGTGGCCGACGTGGCCGAGCGGTGCCGAGACGTGCACCCAGACGCCCAGCGCGCCCACCGTGCGGTCACCGTTGATCATCTGCGCGAAACGCTCGGAATGGGTGCGCTCGTGGGTGACCCCGAGGTAGAGCCTGCCCGGCAGCAGCACCATGCCGTCCGGCGGGATGGTGCGCTCCTCGAACTCGGTGGAATGCGCCGCGTCGAGTTCGGACTCGCACACCCGGATGGTGTCGCCGAGTCGCCAGTCGTAGGCGTTCGGGGAAATCCTTCGGGGGTCGAACGGCTCTATGATGATGTCACCGGATTCGATCGACCTGGCTATTTCCGCCCGGGTGAGGATCACAGCTGCCCCAACTTGTCCCGCCAGTAGCGCGATTCCTGCGGTCCGACCGCGCCCTGGTACTTCCCGGAATAGGGCTCGATATCGCCGAGCGTGTCGAAGAACATGATCTGCCCGATCTTCATCCCGGGATACACCCGCAGCGGTCGGACCGCGGACAGCATGAGGGTCCACTGGCCGTGGAAGCCGATGTCCCCGATCGGGGCGGTGATCTCCACGAAGAGCCCGAGCCGGCCGACCGAGGAGCGCCCGAAGAGCAGCGGCACGAAGACGTCGGATCCGACCTCCTCCACGGTGTGCCCCAGGTAGAGCTGGTCGGGTTCCAGTACGAAGCCGCTGGAGTCGATCTTGGTGGCGTCGGTCCGGTTGGGCCGGTACGCGTCGATGACGCTGTCCGTGTAGGTGATCAGCGTCTCCCCGAGGCAGACGTTGTAGCTGTTCGGGTTCACCTGGTCCCGGTTGAACGGGGATATGGAAATCCTGCCGTCACGGGCGGATTCAACGATTTCTGGTCCCGTCAGGATCACAGGAGGCTCCCACTCTTCCGGCCTGCCGGACAAAACGGCGGGCGCGCACCGACGAGGCTTTTACGGGTCGTTTTCCAGGACGTTTGCCAGCTCGTCCGAGCATGCTCCATACTCATCCCCCATGAAACACGTCATAGCCCTTGATGTGGGCGGTACCGGAATCAAGTCCGCCCTGATCGGAAGCAGCGGAGAATTACTTCACCAGGCCCGCCGGGAAACCCCTCGCGAACGCGGCACCGACACCGTCGTGGAATCGGTGCTCGAGGCGGCCGCCGAACTGCGCGCCCACGGCGAGCGCCGCTTCGGCCGGCCCGCGGCCGCGGTGGGCGTCGCCGTGCCCGGCATCGTCGACGTCGGCACGGGCACCGTCGTGTTCGCGGCCAACCTCGGTTGGCACGACCTCCCGCTCGGCGCGCTGCTGGCCGACCGCCTGGGCGGCGTGCCCGTCGCCTTCGGCCACGACGTCCGCACCGGAGGACTCGCCGAGCAGCGGATCGGCGCCGGCCGGGGCACCGAACAGTTCCTCTTCCTGGCCATCGGCACCGGCATCGCGGGCGCGATCGCCCTCGGCGGACGGATCGAGGCGGGCGCCCACGGCGCCGGCGGCGAGATCGGCCACATCGTGGTCCGGCCCGGAGGCGCCGCCTGCCCCTGCGGCCGGCGCGGCTGCCTGGAGCAGTACGCCTCGGCCTCGGCCGTCGGACGGGCCTGGGCCGCGGCCTCGGGCCGGCCCGCCGCCGACGCGGCGGACTGCGTCCGGGCGCTGGAGGCCGGTGACACCCGCGCCCGGACGGTCTGGGACGACGCCCTGGCCGCGCTCGCCGACGGTCTCGTCACCTGCCTCACCCTGCTCGACCCGGGCACCGTGATCATCGGAGGCGGGCTGGCCGAGGCCGGGGACACCCTGTTCGAACCGCTGCGCGCGGCGGTCGGGAAGCGGCTCGCCTTCGAGCGGATGCCGGAGATCGTGCCGGCGGCACTCGGGGAGACGGCGGGCTGCCTCGGTGCCGGCCTGCTGGCCTGGGACCTCCTCGGCGGCTGACATCCTTCGCC
>NZ_JBHUAL010000313.1:0-7239 GCF_042789775.1 Kitasatospora sp. NPDC056800
CCCGGCGGCCGCTCCTCCGGCCCCCAGCGCCCCGGCCGCCGCCTCCCCGGCGCCGCCCGCGGCCGCGTCCGCCGCACCCGCGGCACCCGCCGCGGCCCCGGCGCCCGGCGCCGCCGCACCGGCCCCGGAGGCGCCCGCGTCGAGCGCCGACACCAAGCCGGCCGCCGCGTCCACGCCCGCCCCGCCGCCCGCCACCACCCGGGCACCGGAGTCCGGCACGCCCACGTCCGGCAGCCCGAAGACGCCGACGCCGGCCTTCACTCCCCCGGTGCTGCCCGTACCGAGCCTGCCGCCGCTGCCCACCCCCGACGTGCCGGTCGTCCCGACGCCCACTCTGCCGCCGGTGCCGACCCCGACCGTCCCCACGCCGACGCCGCCCGTGCTCAGCGACTTCTGGGGCAACTCGCTGCCCGTGCTCAAGCCCGGCAACAACCGGGTGCCGCCGCCCGAGCCGAGCATCCGGCAGAAGGACAGCGACAAGTTCTGGCAGCGCGACGGCGGCTGGATCGGCGGCGACTACCACCCGCACGTGATCACCGTGCACGCCCCGGCGGCCACCGTGATCGACCTCAACCGCACGTGCACGTCCTTCGACGCGCTGGCCGGGGTGGACGACGCCACGATCTCGCCGGGCGGGGTCGTCTTCACCGTCCAGGGCACCGACGGCACCGTCCTGTGGCGCTCCCGCGCGCTGGCCGTCGGCGACGACGCGGTGCCGGTGCACGTGCCGCTGGCCGGGCAGAAGTCGATCAAGCTGTCGGTCACGCCGGTGAGCGGGATCTGGTCGGCGCTGAACGTCGCGGACTGGGCCGAGGCCCGCTTCCGCTGCTCGTGACCCGGGCGCCCGGGCGGGCATGACGGAGGCCCGCTCCAGGGGTGCTGGAGCGGGCCTCGGGTCCGCGGTGCCGTGCCCGGGTGGGCCGCCGGGGTGGGCGGCCTGGGCCCGGTCGGCCGTCAGATGGCGCAGGAGCCGTCCGCGCAGGCCTCCCCGGCCGGGGCGACCTGCACCGGGGCGGGGCGGCGCTCGCCGATCTCGGCGGCGACCTGCTCCAGCACCTTGCCGAAGGTCGCGGCGTCCTGGCCGCCCTGGACGGCCCACTTGCCCTCGAAGACGAAGGTCGGCACGGCGTTGATGCCCAGCTCCCGGCCCTCGGCCAGCTGGGCGTTGACCTCGGCGGTGCCCTCGTCGCCCGCCAGGTAGGCGGTCACCCGGTCCCGGTCCAGGCCGGACGCCACGGCGACGTCGGTCAGCGCGGCACGGTCGCCGACGTCGACACCGTCGGTGAAGTGCGCCTTCAGCAGCGCCTCCTTCAGCCGCCCCTGGACGGCCGGGCCGTACTCGGACTCCGCGAGGTGCAGCAGGCGGTGGCCCAGGAAGGTGTTGGCGTGCAGCGCGGCGTCGAAGTCGTACGCG
This sequence comes from Kitasatospora sp. NPDC056800, assembly GCF_042789775.1. NCBI lineage: Bacteria > Bacillati > Actinomycetota > Actinomycetes > Kitasatosporales > Streptomycetaceae > Kitasatospora > Kitasatospora sp. NPDC056800. The sequence goes on from NZ_JBHUAL010000313.1 coordinate 1,415, forward strand.
ATGCCCTCGGCAAGGCCCAGCTCGGCCACCCGCGCGTCCATCGCCACCGACTGCGGGCCGTAGCGCTCGGCCAGCCAGGCGCGGTGCGGGCTCGCCGTGGCGGGGGCGTCCGGGACCAGCTGGTACGGACGGTAGACGACCTCGACCTGCTCCTTGCCCGGGAAGTCCGCCAGGGCCTGCTCGAAACGGCGCTTGCCGATGTAGCACCAGGGGCAGGCGATGTCGCTCCAGATCTCGACCTTCATGCGGGGGGCTCCAGGGGGCGTCTTGTGGGATGGGGACAAGATGGATGAACGATGAACCATCTCGGTACATTCCCGGCACCCCACGGGCGTCTTTCCCGCTCCGCTCCAGGTCAGGCCGCGGGCGGCGCCGGAACCACCAGCACCGGGCAGGCCGCGTGGTGCACGACCGCCGAACTCACCGAACCCATCAGCAACCGGGCGAAGCCGCCGTTGCCCCGGGTGCCGATCACCAGCGTGTGCTGCCGGGTCGCCGCCTCCAGCAGCACCTCGATCACATTGCCCAGCACCACGTGCAGCGACAGCTCCCCCGCGTACGGCACGGGACGCCGGCGCTGCACGGCGGCCACCGAGCGGCGCAGCCCGTCCGCCATGCTCTCGACCAGCGTCTCCACGCTCTCCTGCACCAGCTCCGCCATCCCCGGGGGGTAACCGGCCGGCGCCGGGTTGACCACGGCGAGCACGTACAGCGGCAGCCCGAACAGCTCGGCCTCCGTCATCGCCCGGTCCAGCGCCCACAGCGACCCGTCCGACCCGTCGCACGCCGCCAGCACCCCGGGCGGCCGCCCCGCCGGCGGACGCCCGAGCACCGACAGCACGACCGGCACCTCCCGCCCCGCGCTCCCACCGGCCACCGCACGTCCTCCTCACCCCGGATCCACACCCCCGCCATCATCACCGCCCCGCCGATCCGGACCCGGCAACCGCGCCGCAGGGCGGGGTGGGGCGGGCCCGGGCGCCGGCGGGGGTTCAGGAGGTGAGGGCGGGTTGGCGGGGGGTGGGGAGGCCGGTCCAGCAGGCGCCGTGGCGGCGGGCGCGGATACGGCGGAGCCAGAGTTCGGTGGAGACGAGGTCGGCGAGGCCGGCGAGGGCGGAGGGGGAGAGGGGGGTGGCGGGGTCGGTGGACTGGGCGAGGCCGGCCCGGACGGCGGGGAGGTCGATGAGGCCGGCGTCGGCGAGCAGCGGGGCGTCGAAGAGTTCGGCGAGGCCGTCGGCGGCGAGGCGCAGGCCGGTGCGGGCGGGGGCGGCGCGGTCGGGGCGGGGGACGCGGCCCCAGTCGGGGGGCAGGTCGGTGCGGCCGGCGCCGGTGAGGACGGCGTGCAGGAGGGCGTGCCGGGCGCCGGGCTGGAGGCGGACGTCGTCGGGCAGCAGCCGGGCGGCGCGCACCACCTGGTTGTCGAGGAAGGGCGCGTGCAGCCGTTGGCCGGGCTGTTCGGCGGCGTGCACGAGCGTGCGGAACCCGCGCGCCTGCCGGTAGAGGGCGTGCCGGGCCCGGTGTGCGCCGGGGTGTTCCCCGGGCGCCGGTCTGCGCGCCGCCAGGCGGAGCCGCAGCGCGACCGCGGAGAGCGCCTCGTCGGACAGCCAGCGGGCGGCCGGACCGGGCACGCACCAGGCGAGGTCGGCGGCCGAGCGGGCCCCGGCCGTGCCGGCACCGTCCGGGACGTGGCGGGCGGTCAGCCTGGCGGCCGCCTCGTCCAGCGCCTCGGCGTAGCGGACCCGGGAGAGCCGGTGGGCGGCCCGGACCACGGTGAGCGGGGTGCGCAGCGTGCCGGTGAGGACGCCCGCGGCCGCCCGGTCGGCGCCGGCCAACGCGACCACCGGGGAGAGCAGTTCGCGCGGCCGGCCGGCCCGGAGGAGGTCGGCGAGCCGGGCCGGGTGCCCGTCCAGCACCTGCCGGGCGCCGTAGCCGGTGAGGTGGTCGGTGCCGCCGGCGTCGAAGCGGGCCTCGGCCCGGGCGGCGGCGACGAGTTCGGGCCCGGGCTCGTCGGTGAGCCGGCCGGACTGCGGGTCGGCGCCCGGCCCGGCGTACGGGAGGGTGTCCGGGCCGGGGTCGAGCACGGTGTGCCGCAGCCGCGGGGTGTCGGGGGCGAGCGCGAGGCCGGCCGGGGGCTCGGTCTCGCCGAGCGTGACGGCGGCCAACTGCTCGGGGGCGGCGGGTTCCTGGGCGGCGGCGCGGGCCCAGGAGCCCTTGACCGCACCGCTCCTGGCCCCGGCCGCGGCCGCCCGGACCACCGCGGTGGACGCGGTCGCCGCCGGCAGCGGGACGGCGGCGGCGAGCAGGGCGACGGTCGCGGAGGCCGTCCCGTACGACAGGTCGACGCCCAGCCGAGGCCGCCCGACCGGGTCGGCCGGGTCGGCCGGGTCGGGGACGGGGGCCGGCGAGGTGGTGCGGACCCGGGAGCGGACGGACTCCAGCAGGGCGCGGGTGAGTTCGCGGACGGCGGGCGCCTCGTCGCGCGGCTGCTCGGCGCCGGCCGGGTCGTCGTAGCCGGACAGGTACGGGCGGCCGCCGCGGATGCCGAGCACGTGCCCGGGCGGCACCCCCTGGACGCCTTCGTACGGGGTGCCGGTGCCGAGCGCCTCGGGGGACTCGGGGCAGGCGAGCCGGGCGGCGAGGTGGCCGGTGTCCAGCGGGGCGCCGACCAGGTCGGCGAGCGGCAGGGCGGCGGTGGCGTACGCGGTGCCGCCGGCCCACGGGGTGTGGAAGACGGGCTGGGCGCCGGCGAGGTCGGTGAGCAGCAGGGTGGACCGGGTGCCGGAGCGCAGCACGACGGTGTAGCTGCCGGGCCAGGCGGTCAGGTGGCGGACGGCGCCGCCGCGGGCGGCGGCGAGGCCGGCGGCGAGTTCGGCGTCGGTGGCGCCGCAGTGGCCGAGGACGGCGAGCCGGGAGGTGGCGGGGGTGTCCTCGACCTGGTCGGGGGCGGTGGGGCCGGTGCTGACCACGGCGGGGGCGCCGGGGCGGAGGGTGACCAGGCGGATCTCCCCGGGTCGCCAGTCGCCCACGGCCCAGAGCGGGTCCGGTCCGGCCCAGAGCGGGCGCGCGGCGATCGGCTCGACCCTGGCCAGCGCCTCGTACGCCGGGGTGCCCGCGCTCGACGCGCCCGTGCACCAGCCCGTCAGCCACCGCATCGCGCCTCCACCGGACGAGGACCTGCATCCGTGCGGTGCGTTCGTTCGCCGCCCGCCGGGCGGCCGGGTGGTGTGCCGTGGCGGCCCGTGCGCGTCCCGGCGTGCCCCCGCAGCTCGACGCGCCGTCAGTGGACATCGTGCCACCGCGGGCGGCCGCCGTGGTCGGTGTTTCGGGTTCCGCTTCCGTTCGGACCGCCCGTTCGACGGCAGCGGCGGCGGGGCGGCCCGGCCCGGGTGCGCCTGGGGATGCATTCAAGGGCCCGGGGCCCGGGCGGCGCCCGATCACCCCGGGTGGGCAAGTTCCGTGCTTCGGAGGGGAGTTCGATCGTCCGGGTGCTCCCGGGGGGGCGGACGGGCCGGGCCTCCCCCTCCCCGGCCCGGACCGCCGACGAACGCCTTTGGCATGGGCATCGCGAGATGGCCGAAAGGCGTCGCCCGACCCGGGAGGGCATCCGCACGCCCTCCCGGACTCCACCGCCGCCCGCGGGGATTGAGGCGGCGGCGTCCCCCGGCCCGCCGGGTCCTCGACGGCAGGCCGACCCACGACCACCAGCGAATCGCCGACCTGCCGGTCGGGCCAGGGGGCACGGCCGGGCGCACGTGTACACGGGACCGGAGCACGACGCTCCGGAGCGCCGCGCGGTCGGCCGGATCCGAGTGGTCCGGACCAACTCCGGTGCGGCACCGCCGAGTGCGCGATCCCGCCATCCGGAATGCGACCTCTTAACCGTCGGAACGCGTCCGACTACGCTAGGTACAGCAGCTACGGCCCGGTGCCGCCCGGGCCCCGCGCACAAGGCCGCAGGAGGTGCCGCCGCCACCATGACCGTCAGCCCACGTGGACCGAACGAACGGCTCGGCACGCTCCTGACCCTCGCCCAGATCAGCAACGCCGGACTGGCCCGCCGGGTCAACGACCTCGGCGCCCAGCGCGGGTTGACCCTGCGGTACGACAAGACCTCGGTGGCCCGCTGGGTCAGCAAGGGCATGGTGCCGCAGGGGCCCGTCCCGCACCTGATCGCCACCGCCATCGGCGGCAAGCTCGGCCGGCCCGTCCCGCTGGAGGAGATCGGCCTGGGCGACACCGACCCGGCGCCCGAACTCGGCCTGGCCTTCCCGCGCGAGGTCGCCGACGCGGTCCGCTCCGCGACCGACCTGTGGCGGGTCGACCTCGACCTGCGCCGGGGCCCCGGCGGCGGCCGCTGGAGCGACAGCCTGGCCGGCACCTTCTCGGTGGCCGCCTACGCGACCCCGGTCTCCCGCTGGCTGATCACCCCGGCGGACGGCTCGGTGGCCCGCGAGGTGCCGCGCTCCCCCACCGACACCTCCTCCTACCGGGTCGGCCACTCGGACGCCGCCAAGCTCCGCGAGGCCGCCCAGGAGGCCCGCCGCTGGGACTCCAAGTACGGTGGCGGGGACTGGCGTTCGTCGATGGTGCCGGAGTGCCTGCGGGTGGAGGCGGCACCGCTGCTGCTCGCCTCGTACAGCGACGCGGTCGGCCGGGCGCTGTTCGGCGCGACGGCCGAACTGACCAGGCTGGCCGGCTGGATGGCCTTCGACACCGGGCAGCACGAGGCCGCCCAGCGCTACTACATCCAGGCGCTGCGGCTGGCCCGGGCCGCCGCCGACGTGCCGCTCGGCGGCTACGTGCTGGCCTCGATGAGCCTCCAGGCCGGCTACCGGGGCTTCGCCGAGGAGGCGGTCGACCTCGCCCAGGCCGCGCTGGAGCGCAACCGGGGCCTGGCCACCGCCCGCACCATGAGCTTCTTCCACCTGGTGGAGGCCCGGGCCCAGGCCAAGGCCCGCAACGCGGCGGCGTGCGCGACGGCGCTCGGCGCTGCGGAGAGCGCGCTCGAACGGGCGCGCGCCGGGGATCCCGATCCGGCGTGGATCGACTTCTACGCCTACGACCGGCTCGCCGCCGACGCCGCCGAGTGCTTCCGCGACCTTGGAGTGCCCTCCAAGGTCCGGCAGTTCACCCGCGAGGCGCTGGCCACGCCCACCGAGGGCTTCGTCCGCTCGCACGGCCTGCGGCTGGTGGTCTCGGCGATGGCCGAGGCGGAGGCGGGCAACCTGGACGCCGCGGTCGCCGCCGGCGAACGCGCCGTCGAGGTGGCCGGCCGGATCTCCTCGCAGCGCAGCCGGGAGTACGTGGTGGAGATGCTCCGGCGGCTGGAGCCCTTCCAGGGTGAACGCCGGGTACGGGAGTTGACCGAGCGGGCGCGCGCGGTGATCGTCGCCCCGGCGTGAGCGCCGGAGCGGCGACTCAGGCTGGTCATCGGACGGCGACCGGAACAGCGACCGGAACGGCGAGAGGGCCCGGCGGTAATTGAGGTGCGCCGGCGGGAGGGGCCTGGCTAGGGTTTCTCCCGTCCAGGTGCGCAGGCAGAGGTTACTTCCACTCTTAATGGGCGTGTCGCGGGTTCGAGTCCCGTCACCGGCTTCGGGCCGGTGTAGCTCAGTCGGTAGAGCAGCTATGTCACCTCAGCCGTCCTCGATCTCTGGACACCCACACGTGAACAGTTCGTCCGCACCTCCCGGTGCGACGGCAGCGGTTACTTCTTGGTGAGGCGCCCCCTGGGCGCTGCGGTTCGAGCCCGCGAAACACCGCCGCCACCTTTGATCTCGGGAGGCGGCTCCTCGTGGTGCCCGGGTCCCGTCAGTTGTTAATGT
>NZ_JBHUAL010000314.1:0-7178 GCF_042789775.1 Kitasatospora sp. NPDC056800
GGTGGCGGAATAGGCAGACGCGCTGGATTCAGGTTCCAGGGCCCGAAAGGGCGTGGGGGTTCAACTCCCCCCTCGCGCACAGATGAACGGCCGGTCGATCTTCGGATCGACCGGCCGTTCTTTGTTGTCCGGGCGCGCGGGGTTCAGTGCTTGTCGTAATGGCGGCAGAGCAGGACGCCGCCGAGGACGGTGAAGAAGGTGTCGAGGCCGGCCTTGACCGTCGCGATCACGAAGCCGGAGTCCGGTTCCTTGAGCATGATCCGGTTGTTCAGCAGGGCCGTCGCGGGGGAGATTGCGAGCAGGACCTGTGCCGCGCCCTCGTCGGCGTCCTCCGTCGTGCTGTCGACGATCCGGGCCACGGCCCCGCGCAGGTTCCAGAAGCAGCCCTTGAGCATCAGGAGGACGGGGATCGGGTCCCCGGCGTCCGCCAGTTTCGAGAGCCACCCCTTGAACGCGGTCCGGTAGACCACGGCCAGGACCGCGAACGCCAGGGCGAACAGGGTGGCGACGAGGGCGATGGCCCAGCCCGGCGTCGTGGTCGTTTTCAGCACGGTGGTCGCGATGTCGAAGACCACGAGGGTGAACAGCAGGTTGGCGACCTGGACGAGCGGGCCGAGGTAGGGCCAGTCAAGGTCCTGCGCGCTCTCGTAGGCGAGGAGGTCGCCCGCCGCGTAGAAGGCGAACTGCATGGTCTGCAGGATCGCCGCGACCAGCAGCCACGTCTTGCCCGTGGGGGTGAGCGTGTCCCTGGGGGCGGACCCGTGCCTCAGGGCCTTCAGCGGGGTGGACTTCTCGGGGAAGGGCTCGGCGCCCTTGCCCTTGATCAGCCGGTAGACCAGTGTCACCGGGAGCGCGCCGAGGAGGCAGACCGCGCCGTTGACGGTCAGCGGCGCGTCCGGATCGCCGGCCTGCTTGGCGATCCACTTCCAGAGCTTCCCGAGGATTCCGGCGTCGCGTTCGGCGGTCAGCGCCGTCTTCAGCTTGCCGACGGCCTTGGAGACCAGGTCGACCATCGCGTGGACCAGGACGTCCCCGAAGTCGAGGGCCGCCAGGGCCAGTTGCTCGAACGATTCGAGGAGCTTGGCGAGGGTGGAGGCCTTGAGCTCCTGGGGGTTGGCGGCGAGTTTCGTGAAGCCTTCCAGTAGGTCACTTACGCCGTTGACGAACTCCCCGCCGGCCTGCTTCAACGTGGGGGCGCAGGCGTTCCAGGCGTCGTCGTCGACGATCTCCTTGTCGCCGGCCTGCGACGCGACCGACATCCCGGCCGCCTTGTCCTGGAACCAGTTGAGGTGGGCGTTGCCCCCGCCGAGGTCGGCGAGTTTCGCGTCCCCGATGACGGGCACGTCCTGCTTGCCCTTCCCGGACCAGGTGTCGAAGCTGCCGACCGTCGTGTCCCCGAGCTTGGCGCGGGCGCCGTCGAAGGTCTTCTGGACGCTGTCCCTCTCTTTCTTGATGAAGTCGTCGGCGAGCTTGCCGACCGCGGCCACGGCGTCCTCGGCCTTGTCGAGCATGCGGAGGACGGAGTCCTCGAAGACCTTCTTGGTGCGCCAGATCGCGGGGAAGTCGAACCACGCGGCCAACCAGTCGACGACGTTGAGGAGTTTCGAGCCGATCACGTTGAAGACGCTGCCGATGAAGCCCCAGACCGCCTCGATCGCCTTCTTCGCCGAGGTCCAGAACGTCTTGAGCTCCTTCCCGATCCGGGCGATCACGGCGAGGATGCCGTTCTTCGTGTCGAAGGTGATGCTCACGGGTGTGACGACCCCGCTGTGCAGGCCCGCGTGGAGGTCCCCGAAGGCGATCGGGGAGTCCTCCCAGGAGTCGTCGGGAGCCTCCGGCGCTTTGAGCTCCTCGTACACGAGCTCCGGGGCGCCGGTGCCTTGCCGCACCGACAGCCGGAAGCTGGGCGCGTCCCGCGACATCGGATCGGCCTTGTAGCCGGCCATGGCCGTGATCGCCTTGGCTGCCGGCACGGCGACCAGCTTGGACTTCGCAGCCCAGGGCGCCAGGGAGTCGTGGGTCGGGTGCCCGGCCTGGCCGGGGATCTTCGCGCCGGCCAGGGCGCCGCTGCCGAAGTCGGGCAGGGGGCCGGCGGGGTTGGTGAGGTTGAGCTTCTTGTTCTTGGTGCCGCGCAGGTAGTCCTCGGTGTCCCGCGAGGGCCGCAGGGCGATGTCGTCGATTCCCGGGACCTTGAGGATGAGGTCGGGAGCGGACAAGCCGGTCGGGGTGAAGGTCAGGGTGATCCTGCCGAACAGGTCGGTTTTCAGGGGGGTCGGCTGGTCGGTGATATCGGTGACCTGGCCGTCGAAGGCGACCTCGCCCGAGGTGTTGCCGGGGGCGCGGGCGAGGGTCACATGCTGCCCCGGCATGGGCGCACCGAGCTGGTCGAGGAGGGTGGCCTCCAGCCGGTAGCGCTTGACCTCCTTGACGCCCGCCGCGGGGTCGTGGACGTGCACCCGCCGCCACAGGCCGGTGGCGCTGTCCTGGACGTCGAGCCGGAGCTCGTTCTTCGTCTCGTCGCCGGGCTCGGTGCCCGCCTCGACCAGGAAGACGGTCGAGGTCTCCAGCGGCGAGGGCGGCGTGGCGACGGCGACCACGTCCTTCTGGAGCGGGATTCCCGGCAGTGCCGCGCCCTGGGCGGGCAGGCGGTGGATCCAGCAGACGTGGTCGGTGTCGACGACGTAGACGGCACGGCCACCGTCAGCCGTGGGATGGGAGTCCACCCGGACGGTGCCCTTGTCGTGGAGCTTCTGGCCGACCTTCAGCGCGTCGCGGTCACCGAGCACCGTCCAAAGGCCGTCGGCCGAGTCGGTCACCAGGAAGGTCACACCCTCGCCCGTCGCGAAGCCGGTGACGACCTGCTTGGCCTGGAAGGGGAGCGTGTCGGTCTGGATGGAGTACCCCGTACCGAGAGTTGCCCCCGAGGCGATCACCGTGCCCGAGTCCACGCTCGCCAGCACGACCTCGGAGCCCGAAAGCGCAGCGGCCACGGGGACGCCGTTCGGGCCGGGCGTGCTTGTGGGGAGGTAGGCGTCCCCCTGATCCTTGGATCTGATCCAGAGTCCCGATGCCCCCTTCGGTACGGCGTACGTCACAGGATCCCCCTGTGTCGTGTACGTCGTGTCGACAGTTTCGTAGTTCCGCTGAGGCAGACCGGTGGTGTCGAGCGGAACGGGTTCCGCCCACTGGGTGCCGTCCTGGGACAGCTCCACGGTGAAGACCTGGCTGACGAGGTTTTGAGGGTCGGTGGACCCGAAGAGGAATTCCGCGACCACCCTCCGAGAGCCGTTTCCGGGCGTCACGGTCACCGTGAGGTCCCTGAACACCCAGCCGGGCTGCTTGGCCTGCTCCTGGAGCCAGTCCTCGAACGGGCTGGTGACGCGCCAGCCCGTCGGGGTGCCCAGGGCGCGGGCCACGTGCCGGATGTCGGGCACCCGGCCCTCCCGGGGACAGAACACCAGGGCCTGGTGCCCGTCCGAGTCCGAACCCGCCTTCTCTCCGGGGTTGTGGAACGCGAGGACCGGCTTGCGGCGGGCGGTGTCCACAATCACCGGCCCGCCCAGGACCACGTCCTGGCTGAGGACTTGGGTGACCTCCACCCGGTCTGCTGTGCGGCTGCGCAGCCGCCGGTCGGTCTCGCTCGGCGCCATCATGAGCGGCTCCATTTCGGTTGGGAGGCGAACCAGCTTGGTTCGCGCACTGTGTACCCGGGCCGCGAGCGCGCCCGTGCGGCGAACGGTGACGTTCCCACCAACAGCCCTTTCCGGAGGGAAGACGGGCAGAGACCGTCCCCGCAGGGCAGACCGGCGGGCCGGGGGCAAGGGTTTCGACCAGGGGCGAATTCCTGGCTCCGGCGCGCCGATCGGAGCATCGTCGTCACCAGCGAAGCCACGCCGGCCCCGCGGCGGACGACGATCCGCGAGGGGCCGGCGCCAGCCGGAACTCAAGGAGAGGCACTGATCATGCGCATCAACACCTGGACCCGCCGCGCCGCCGCCCTGGCCGTGGGCGCGACCGCCGTCGTCGCCCTGACCGCCGGTTCCGCCAGCGCCGCGAGCACCCTCGCGAAGGGCAGCTACGGCTCGGCCGTCGGCTGCCTCCAGCAGGGCCTCGACTACGTGGACAGCGCCGGTCTCCAGGTCGACAACGACTTCGGCGGCCTCACCTACAACGCCGTCGTGCACTACCAGAGCGGCCACGGACTGAGCCCGGACGGCGTCGTCGGCCCGGCCACCGGCGGCTCCATCAAGAACGCGGTCAGCCGGGCCTACAACGCCTCGAACCACGGCGGCGACCACTCCCCGGAGCTCGGCGCCTGGCTGGTCAACTGCAGCGGCCAGCTCCCGGGCTGACGCGGGCCGCGACGGGCCGGGTGCACCCGGCCCGGTGAGTGACTGACGAGGGGCTCGGCGGCCTGGCCGCCGAGCCCTTCCCCATGGTCGGATGACGGATTCGCCACCACGCCGCCCGGTGTGTGTACTTACGACTTTCCCCGGCGCCGTTTACTCCTCCCCTCCGGGGTGGGATCCCCCTCCCGAACGGCGATACCGCCGATCACCGGTGCATCGGAAGGGAGTTGGCGTTGGAGTGGTCCGTGCCGAGACGGGCGGCCGTCTCGCTGACCGCCGCCGCCATCGCGGGCGCGGCCGTGATCCCGGCGGCGGGCGCGCCGTCCGTGCCCCGGCAGCTCGCCCGGCCCCGGGGCCGTACGGTGTGCGCGTTCACCGAACTCGACTTCCACGGCCTGCTGGTGCACATCCGGCAGCCGCGGCTGCTGATCGAGCCGCCCGTCGAGAGCGTGGTCAACACCAGCCACGTCGCCTGGTGCTTCTACGAGTCGCCCGCGTACGGCGGCCTCGCCGTCACCCTCGAACCGGGCCGTGGGGCCGCCAGCTTCCCGTACCCGGTGCAGTCCGCGCGGCCGGTGGGGGAGGGCGGCCTCGGCGGATGACGCGGCCATGCGGGTCAGGTGCAGAGCTTGTCCTCCGGGCCGGCCTCGCTGACGATCACGTTCCTGTTCAGGTCCACGTCGTAGGTCCAGTACGCGGTCCACAGGCCGATGCCGCTCTGGAGCTCGGAGTCGAAGGAGTGCCGGACGGCCGTGCCGTCCTCGGAGGTGACGTAGCGGAAGGCGACGCGGTTCACGGTGGAGTCCGGGTCGGGCCTGCCGCGGGTGAGGGTGACGAAGTCGGTCCAGTCGTAGGTGGCGCCGTCCCAGCCGAAGTGGATCCGGCCGTTCTCGCACCTCAGCGGGCGCACCTCGGGGCCGCTGCGGACATGGGCCGTCCGGTCCGAGGGGGCCGCCGACGCGGTGCTCGCGCAGGTTCCCGCAAGCGCGCACACGCCGGCTGCCACGACCCAGGGGTTCCTCATTGCCTCGCCTTCCTTCCTGTGGTGGTCGAATGCCGTGGCCGGCCGGTCCTCCCGGCCCGCCACGGGTGACGGCCGGTCTACCCGACGGTCGACCGGCCGGTGCCGAGAGGGCTCAGCTGCAGAACTTGCTGGTCGGGCCTTCCTCGCTGACGATCACGTACGTCTCCGAGTCCGCGTCGCGGGTCCAGTACGCGGCCCACAGGCCGGTGCCGCTCTGGTACTCGGAGTCGAACGAGTGCCGGACGGCGCCGGCGGAGGAGACGAAGGCGTAGGCGAGGCGGTTCCTGCTCGTGTCGGCCGGGTCGGGCTTCGTGGTGTAGAGGCCGACGAAGTCGGACGAGGTGCGGGGGGCGCCGTCCCAGCCGTAGAAGATGTGGCCGTTCTCGCAGGTCAGCGGGCGCAGTTCGGGGTCGCCGGGGACGACGCCCCGGTCGCCCGAGGGGGCGGGCGGGACGTGGGCCGCGACGGGCCTCGGGCCGGTGTCCGCGGGCGCCGGGGCTGCCGACGCCGTGCCCGCGAAAGCACCGGCCAGTACACAGACGGAAGCCGCCGCGACCCGGAGGTTCTTCATGTCCTCGCTTCTCCCTTGTTCGCGGGACCGCCCACCGATCCCGGTCTGCCTGCGTACCAATCGGAGGCCCCGGGGCAGACCGTGTGACCGGGATTTGGTTCGAATGGCGGCCGCCCCGTACCGGCCGTTCCGGCTACCGGCCCTCCACGCGGCGGGCGTGGCGGAGGACCTCAAAGACCGCCACGCCCGCGACGGCTCCGAGCGCGAACAGCACGGCCACGGTCGCCGCGTCGGGGGCGGTGACCGGCTGGGCGCGCAGCGCCTGCCAGAGCAGGACGAGCACCAGGCCCAGGTAGGCCGCCCCGGCGATCCCCATCAGCGCGACCCGGTGGCGCTCGGACAACCCGCGCGGCCGGGTGGCGAGGAGGAAGCCGGGCAGCGGCAGCACCTGGAGCGCGTGGAGTCCGAGGAAGTGGGGGATCCGCAGGTCGCCGCCGAGGGTGCTCCAGTCGGTGACGGGCATTCCCGGGCCGCCGTCGGCGAGCCCGACGGTGTGCGCGCCGACGATGGGCAGGCCGTGGCCCCGCCTGGTGGCCGCGCGCTGCGGGGAGGTGGGCAGCGTCATCAGGAACGCGACGGCCATGCCGAGGGCGCTCACGGCGATGCCCAGCCGCAGCCCCCACGCGAACACCGGCGGCCGCACCCGCTGGCGCAGCAGTAGCACGACGACCACCAGGGCCATCGCCCAGGTGGCGACGATGAAGGCGGCCATCGTCATCCACACCGCCGTTGCCGTCGGGGTGGCGAAGTTGAAGTGGCTGGTCGTGCCGGCCGCCGCAGCGGCGGCGATCAGGGCCATCTCGACGACCAGCGACACGGCCGTCACCCGGGAGACCACCCGGACGAGGCGGTCGTGGCCGCGGACGAAGGTGAGCAGCCAGAGCAGGGTGAGGGTGTAGAGGGCGATCGAGAGCGCGAAGCGGGCCGGTTTCGCCCAGGCGGGCTGCCCGGTGATCGACCGGGGATCGGCGAGCAGGCCGACCAGGGCGACGGCCAGCATCAGGGCCATCAGGGCGGCCGTCCCGGCCAGCGGCCGGTTCGCCGCCCATGCCCGCCGCGCCAGTTCCGAGGGCCTGGGGGCCCGGGTCATGGGGTTCCTCTCCGGGTGGGGCCACGGGAACGGCCGGGGGGCCCCGGGGGGGGCCCGCCCGGTTGGGGATAGGGGGGCCCGGGGAGCGGGGGGCGGGGGGGGGTAAAAAAAAGAACCAGGCGCCCACACAGTAGGGGTTGAGAT
>NZ_JBHUAL010000315.1:0-7137 GCF_042789775.1 Kitasatospora sp. NPDC056800
GGGCCTCGCCTCCCCCCCCGCCGGGGCCGGCCCCCCCCACCCCCCCCCCCAGGGGGGGCCCCCGGTTTCCGGGCGCCACCCCGATCGGCTTTCCGGCCGCCGTGCTCCGGCCGGCCTGGTCAGCCCTTGACGCAGACGACCTGCTTGAGGTGCGCGACCACCTCGACGAGGTCCTTCTGCTGCTCGATGACCTTCTCGATGTTCTTGTAGGCGCCCGGGATCTCGTCCACCACGCCGCCGTCCTTGCGGCACTCCACGCCCTTGGTCTGCTCGACCAGGTCCTGGGTGGTGAACCGCTTCTTCGCGGCGTTGCGGCTCATCTTGCGGCCGGCGCCGTGCGAGGCCGAGTTGAACGACGACGCGTTGCCCAGGCCGCGGACGATGTAGGAACCCGTCCCCATCGAGCCGGGGATGATCCCGAGGTCGCCGGAGCCGGCCCGGATCGCGCCCTTGCGGGTCACCAGCAGGTCGACGTCGTCGTACCGCTCCTCCGACACGTAGTTGTGGTGGCAGCTGATGACCTCGTCGAAGGTCACCCCGGCCTTGGTGAACTCCCGACGGACGACGTCCTGGAAGAGCGCCATCATCAGCGCGCGGTTGAGCTTCGCGTACTCCTGGGCCCAGAACAGGTCCTGCCGGTAGGCACCCATCTCCGGGGTCTTCGCGAGGAAGACCGCGAGGTCCTGGTCGATCAGGCCCTGGTTGTGCGGCAGCGAGCGGGCGACGCCCATGTGGTGCTCGGCCAGCTCCTTGCCGATGTTGCGCGATCCGGAGTGCAGCATCAGCCAGACCGCGTCAGTCGTATCAACGCACAGTTCTATGAAGTGATTTCCTCCGCCGAGCGTCGCCATCTGCTGCGTCGCCCGCCCGCGCCGCCACTTGACGTCCTCCGCGATGCCGTCGAAGCGCTGCCAGAAGTCGTCCCAGCCCGCCGTGCGGAAGCCGTGCAGCTTGGACGGGTCCACCGGGTCGGTGTGCAGGCCGCGGCCGACCGGGATGGCCCGCTCGATCTCGCGGCGCAGGCCGGAGAGGTCGTCCGGGAGGTCCTCGGCGGTGAGCGAGGTCTTCACCGCGCTCATCCCGCAGCCGATGTCGACGCCGACGGCCGCCGGGCAGACCGCGTCCTTCATGGCGATGACGGAGCCGACCGTCGCGCCCTTGCCCAGGTGGACGTCGGGCATCACGGCGAGGCCGTGCAGCCAGGGCAGGGAGCTGATGTTGCGCAGCTGCTGGAGGGCCTGGCCCTCGACGGTGGCCGGGTCGGTCCACATCCGGATCGGGACGCGGACGCCGGGTACCTCGGTGTACGACATGGGTGAACGACCTCCAGGGGTCGGGTGGTTCGGGGAAGGTGGTGCCGCGCGAGGAATCCCGGCGCGGCTCGGGGAAGTTCAGGGGGGGTGGGGCTCAGGCGCCCGGGGCGACGGTGCAGGGGGTATACGGCCTCGGGGAGCGTCGTATGGCTTGCTCGACCCGCATGGTGACCGCCTCCCTTCCTTCGTCGCAGTTCGCACGTGCTGTGCGTCGGGGAACATCTATCCACGGAACGGGCGCGGCCCGCAACGGATTTAAAAACGCGTCCGGCCCGGCGGAGCGGGTGCTCCACCGGGCCGGAGGGTGTTCCGGGAGGGACCGTCAGCTGACGACGGTGACCTCGCCGATGCCGAGCGCCCGCACGTCGTCGGCGATCACGGCGGCGTCGCCGACCAGGACGGTGACCAGGCGGTCCGGCGGGAAGGCCGCGACGACCGCCTCGGTGGCGGCGGCGGTGGGCAGTTCGGCGAGCTGCCGGTAGACCTCGGCCTGGTAGTCGTCCGGCAGGTACTGCTCGACCTGGTCGGCCAGGGTGCCGGCGACCGAGCCCGCGGTCTCGTACTTCAGCGGGGCGACGCCGACCAGGAACTGCACGGCCTCGTCGCGCTCGGCGTCGGTGAGGCCCTCGGCGGCGAGGGTGCGCAGGATGACCCAGGTGTCGGCCAGCGCGGGGGCGGTGGAGGCGGTGTCCACCGAGCCGCTGATGGCGAGCATGGCGCGCCCGCTGCCGTCGGCGGCCGAGCGCAGCGGCTGGGCGAAGGCGCGCACGCCGTAGGTGTAGCCCTTCTCCTCGCGCAGGACGCGGTCCAGGCGGGAGGTGAGGGTGCCGCCGAGGCAGTAGGTGCCGAGGGTCTGGGCGGCCCAGACCGGGTCGTGGCGGTCGGGTCCGATCCGGCCGATGAGCAGCTGGGTCTGGACGGAACCGGGGCGGTCCACGATGACGACGCGGCCGTGGTCGTCGCCGGTGACCGGGGCGTGGACGGACGGCTCGGCGGCCGTTCCGGTCCAGGTGCCGAGGGTGCTCTCCAGCAGCGCGGGCAGGTCGACGCCGGTGAGGTCGCCGACCACCACGACGGTGCTGGTCGCGGGGCGCACGTGGCCGTCGTAGAAGGCCTTGACGGCGGCGCGGTCGATCGACTTGACGGTGTCGGCGGTGCCGGCGCGGGGCCGGGAGAGCCGGTCGGCGGCGTCGAAGAGCTCGGCGTACAGGGCCTTGGCGGCGCGCCGGGCGGGGTTGGCCTGCTCGTGGACGATCTCGTCCAGGCGGTTGGCGACCAGCCGCTCGATCTCCGCCTCGGGCAGGGCCGGGGCGCGCAGGGCGTCGGCGAGCAGGGACAGGCCGCGCTGGAGCCGGGAGGCGGGGACCTCCAGGGAGATCCGGATGCACGGGTGGTCGGCGTGCGTGTCGAGGGTGGCGCCGGCGCGCTCCAGCTCGGCGGCGTACTCCTCGGCGCTGAGGGTGTCGGTGCCCTCGCTGAAGGCGCGGGCGAGGATGCCGGCGACGCCGTCGAGGCCCTCGGGCTCGGCGGCGAGCGGGACGTCGAGCAGGACCTCGACGGCGACCAGCTGCTGGCCGGGCCGGTGGCAGTGCAGGACGGTGATGCCGTTGCCGAGGGCGGCCCGCTCGGGGGCGGGGAAGTCCCAGGGGCTGGGCGTGCCCGGCCGGGGCTGCGGGTGGAAGGTCATGGCGGGGACGTAGTCGGTGCTCATACGGCGGCACCCTCCTCTTCGGAAGCGGCGTCGGAGTCGGCGTCGGTCTCGGCGGCGGCGGCGGTCGGCTCGTAGGCGAGGACGGCCCGGTTGTCGGGGTGGAGCCGGGCCTTGGCGATGGCCTGGACCTCCTCGGCGGTGACGTCGAGGACCTTGGGGAGGGCGTCGTTGAGCAGCTCCGGGTCGCCGAACAGGACGGCGTAGCGGCACAGTTCGTCGGCCCGGCCGGCGACGGTGGTGAGCCGGTCGAGCCACTCGCGCTCGATCTGGGCCTGGGCGCGTTCGAGCTCCTCGGCGGTGGGGCCCTCGGCGGCGAAGCGGGCGAGCTCCTCGTCGACGGCGGTGCCGATCTGCTCGATGGTGGCGTCGCCGGAGGTCTTGACGTCGAGCCAGCCGAGGCTGGGGGCGCCGGCCAGCCTCAGCAGGCCGAAGCCGGCGGCGACGGCGGTGCGGTCGCGGCGGACCAGCCGGTTGTAGAGGCGGCTGGACTCGCCGCTGCCGAGGATGGTGAGGGCGAGGTCGGCGGCGTCGGCCTCGCGGGTGCCGTCGTGCGGGAGGCGGTAGGCGGCCATCAGGGCGCGGGAGGGGACGTCCTCGTGGACGTCCTCGCGGATCTCGCGGCCGATCGTCTCGGGGAGCTCGCCCGAGCGCGGGGGCTGCTTGCCGTCGTGCGCGGGGATGGAGCCGAAGTACTTCTCGACCCAGGCGACGGTCTGCTCGGGGTCGATGTCGCCGACGATCGAGAGGACCGCGTTGTTGGGCGCGTAGTACGTCCGGAAGAACGTCCGGGCGTCCTCCAGGGTGGCCGCGTCGAGGTCGGCCATGGAGCCGATCGGGGTGTGGTGGTACGGGTGGCCGTCGGGGAAGGAGAGCGCGGTGAGCTTCTCGAAGGCGGTGCCGTACGGGACGTTGTCGTAGCGCTGGCGGCGCTCGTTCTTGACGACGTCGCGCTGGTTCTCCATGGACGTCTCGTCGAGCGCGGCGAGCAGCGAGCCCATCCGGTCGGCCTCCAGCCAGAGCGCGAGCTCCAGCTGGTGGGCGGGCATGGTCTCGAAGTAGTTGGTGCGCTCGAAGCTGGTGGTGCCGTTGAGCGAGCCGCCGGCGCCCTGGACGAGCTCGAAGTGCCCGTTGTTGGTGACGTTGGCCGAGCCCTGGAACATCAGGTGCTCGAAGAGGTGGGCGAGGCCGGTGCGGCCCTTGACCTCGTGCCGGGAGCCCACGTCGTACCAGAGGCAGACGGCGGCGACCGGGGTCAGGTGGTCCTCGGAGAGGACTACGCGCAGGCCGTTGGCCAGGCGGTGCTCGGTGATGGCGATGCCTCGGCTGGAGGCGGGGGCCGGGTTGGCCATGCGCTCGGGTCCTTCCCGTCGTCGATGTCGGGGGTTCGTGTGGCGTCCCCCATTGTGGTGCAACGTGCGGGAGCCGTGTTCGTGTCCGCGCGGACGGGGCCGTTCGCCAGGGGCGGAAGAGGGCCGCTGACCGGGAGTGTCGGCCCGAGGGTCCACAATGGGGGCGCCGCGCCCTGTCGACGGCACCCGGTTGACGGGTCCGGCGGCGGGACGGTGCGGAGACGAGCGACGACCGCCCCCCGGCGTTCGGCGACCGACCGAGACACAGCCAGCGACACGTAAGGGAGCCCCGCCGCGATGGCCCGCCGCAGTTCGCAGACCCCGCCGCCCGGAGACTTCGAGGAGCGGATCCTCGACGTCGACGTCGTGGACGAGATGCAGGGCTCCTTCCTGGAGTACGCCTACTCGGTGATCTACTCGCGTGCACTGCCCGACGCGCGGGACGGCCTGAAGCCGGTGCACCGCCGGATCCTGTACCAGGCCAACGAGATGGGCCTGCGACCGGAGCGCGCGCACGTGAAGTGCGCCCGCGTGGTGGGCGAGGTGATGGGCCGGCTGCACCCGCACGGCGACCAGTCGATCTACGACTCGGTGGTGCGCATGGCGCAGCCGTTCTCGATGCGGCTGCCGCTGATCGACGGGCACGGCAACTTCGGTTCGCTGGGCAACGACGACCCGCCGGCCGCGATGCGCTACACCGAGTCGCGGCTGACGGCCGCCTCGATGGCGATGGTGGAGTCGATCCACGAGGACACCGTCGACTTCGGCCCCAACTACGACGGCAGCGAGCAGGAGCCGCTGGCGCTGCCGGCCGCGTTCCCCAACCTGCTGGTGAACGGCGCGACGGGCATCGCGGTCGGCATGGCGACGAACATGCCGCCGCACAACCTGTCCGAGGTGGTGGCCGCGGCCCGGCACCTGATCAAGCACCCGAACGCGGACCTGGACACGCTGATGCGGTTCGTGCCCGGTCCGGACCTGCCGACCGGCGGGCGGATCGTGGGCCTGTCGGGCATCCGGGACGCGTACGAGTCGGGCCGCGGCACGTTCAAGATCCGGGCGACGACGACGGTGGAGGCGGTGACGGCCCGCCGCAAGGGCATCGTGGTCACCGAGCTGCCGTACAACGTCGGCCCGGAGAAGGTCATCTCGAAGATCAAGGACCTGGTCAACGCGAAGAAGCTCCAGGGCATCGCGGACGTCAAGGACCTGACCGACCGCGAGCACGGGCTGCGGCTGGTCATCGAGGTGAAGAACGGCTTCGTGCCGGAGGCGCTGCTGGAGCAGCTGTACAAGCTGACGCCGCTGGAGGAGACCTTCGGCATCAACAACGTGGCGCTGGTGGACGGGCAGCCGCTGACGCTGGGGCTCAAGGAGCTGCTGGAGGTCTACGTCGACCACCGCTTCACCGTGGTGCGCCGGCGCAGCGACTTCCGCCGCCGCAAGCGCGAGGAGCGGCTGCACCTGGTCGAGGGCCTGCTGGTCGCGCTGCTCGACATCGACGAGGTCATCGCGATCATCCGGTCGAGTGACAACGCCCAGCAGGCGAAGGAACGCCTGATGGAGCACTTCTCGCTGTCGGAGACGCAGACCGCGTACATCCTGGACACCCCGCTGCGGCGGCTGACCCGCTTCGACCGGGTCGAGCTGGAGCAGGAGAAGGAGAAGCTGACCTCCGAGATCGCGGACCTGACCGAGATCCTGGAGTCGGACACCAAGCTGCGCAGCGTGGTGTCGTCCGAACTGGGCGCGGTGTCCAAGCAGTTCGGCACCGAGCGGCGCACGGTGCTGCTGGAGGCGGGGGCGGTGCCCTCGGCCGCGCTGGCCGTGCCGCTGGAGGTCGCGGACGACCCGTGCCGGGTGCTGCTGTCGTCGACGGGCCTGCTGGCGCGGACGGCGGACGGCGAGCCGTTCGAGGAGTCGGAGAAGCGGGCGAAGCACGACGTGATCGTCTCGGCGGTGCACGCGACGGCCCGGGCGGACGTCGGCGTGGTCACGTCCGCGGGCCGGGTCCTGCGACTGCCGGTGATCGACCTTCCGGCGCTGCCGCCGACACCGTCGCCGACGCTGGCGGGCGGGGCCGCGGTGGGCGAGTTCCTGCGGCTGGAGGACGGGGAGCGGGCGCTGGCGCTGACCACCCTGGACGAGTCCTCGCCGGGGCTGGCGCTGGGCACGCTGCAGGGCGTGGTGAAGCGGGTGGTGCCGGAGTGGCCCGCGAACAAGGACGAGTTCGAGGTGATCGCCCTCAAGGAGGGTGACGAGCTGGTGGGCGCGGTCGAACTGCGCACCGGCGAGGAGGACCTGGTCTTCATCGCCTCCGACGCCCAGCTGCTGCGCTACCCCGCGGGCCAGGTGCGTCCGCAGGGCCGCCCGGCGGGCGGCATGGCGGGCATCAAGCTGTCGGACGGCACGCGGGTGCTGTCCTTCACGGCGGTGGACCCGGCGGCGGACGCGGTGGTGGTCTCGGTGGCCACGGCCACGGGCACGCTCTCCGACGGCGAGCAGACCAGCTGGAAGGTCACCCCGTTCGAGCAGTACCCGCGCAAGGGCCGCGCCACCGGCGGCGTGCGCTGCCAGCGCTTCCTGCGCGGCGAGGACGCCCTGGCCTTCGCCTGGGCCGGCGCCGCCCCGGCCCGCGCCGCCACCGCCAAGGGCGCCCCGGTCGACCTGCCCGAGCGCGACCCGCGCCGCGACGGCTCCGGCACCCCGGTCACCACCCCGATCGCGGTGGTCGCCGGCCCGGCGTAGCGGCTCCCGCCCGAGC
>NZ_JBHUAL010000316.1:0-6824 GCF_042789775.1 Kitasatospora sp. NPDC056800
CGCGCGAGAAGTCGGCCGGTCCGACTTCTCGCGCGGGCCGAGGCCCCTACCGCCGAGCCGGGAGCGCCAGGAAAGGCCAGCCCTCCGGCCGAGACGGCGAGCCCGCGACGGCGACTCGGCCTTGCGGACCATGTGCGGTGCCCCGAGCAGGTCGAGTAGGAACGGCACGGACGACGAACCTCAGCGGGCGTACGGCATCGGTCAGTTCACCGACAGACCTGCGCCCCCACAGGCGATCCGGGACAGCAGTCGGGGAAAGTGCCCGGCCACATCGCGCGGTTGTCCCCTCGGCAGCGTTCCTGCAGTGCGAGCACCCCCGGGGCCGCTACCGGCGGGCTGGGAGGGCCAGGAAGGCCAGGCCTCCGGCGAGGATGGCGAGGCCGTACCAGGAGGCGGTGGGCAGGTGTTCGTCGAGGGCGGCTACGCCGAGTACTGCGGCGACGGCGGGTTCGGCGAGGGTCAGGGTGGTGGCGGTCTGGGCGGTGGTGTGGCGTAGGCCGTGGCCGAAGAGCCAGTAGGCGAGGAAGGTGGTGATCACCGCGAGGTGCAGCACCACGCCTGCCCCGCGCGGCGTGAGCAGCCAGCCCGTGGGGCCGCACAGCAGTACCGGGAGGACGATCAGCGCTCCGCCGCCGAACATCGCGCCCATCACCCCGCCGGAGGGGTGTCCGCCGGCGATCAGCCGCCCGCCGATCAGCGAGTAGACGGCGTACGAGAGTCCCGAGAGCGCGGCCAGGAGCACGCCCGGCAGGTCCACCGTCGCGCTGCCGCCCGCGAGTTCGGGGCCGAGCACGAGGAGGGCGCAGCCGAGTACGGCCAGCGCGGTGGCCCCGGCCCAGCGTCCGCCGGGCCGTCCCTGTCGGGTGAGCCAGCCGAGCAGTCCGGTGAACACCGGCGCGCTGCCGAGCGCGATCACGGTGGCGACGGCCACGCCGGTACGGCTCACCGCCGGGTAGAAGGTCACCGGGTATCCGGCGACCGCGATGGCGCCGGCCGCGAGCAGCCACCGCTCGTGCGGCCCGCACTTCCGGGGGAGTACGCGGGCGGTGCGGTCGGTGAGGAAGAGGAGCAGCCCGCCGAGGACCAGCCCGGCGGCTCCGATTCCCGCGGCCGGGGCGCCTGCGGGTGCCAGCGAACTGGCCGTCCCGGTGGTGCCCCAGAGCACGGCGGCGGTCAGGATCGGCGCCACGCCGCCGCGCGGGCGGGTGCGGCGGGTGCGGCGGGCGCGGCGGGGGGCCGTGGGGAGGGTGCGGGCAGGTGAGGACAAACGATTCGGCACAGTCGTGAACTTCCGTCGTCGAAGACCGTCAGGGGAACGGGTTTCCGAGAACGGGCGCACGCCGCCAACCCACGGCGGCCACTGTCGGGCCGAGCCGGGGTCGTGGGGGGTCAAGCCACCGAAGCGCGCGCCCGATCAGGCGCTGAGCGGTGGCAGCACGACGTGCCAGTACAGGTTCACGCGTCGATGGTACCGACCGGCGGGCGTGAGAAGTCGGCCGGTCCGACTTCTCACGCGGCGAGGGTCGTTGACGCGTCCTCACCCCGCAGGAACGGTCTCCTCGCGGCAGTCGCGGGGTTCGGGGCGCAGAACGCCTGACCGCCCGCCCCACGCGCCCCCGGGAGGCCGTCACGCCCCTCCCGGGGGCGCGTCTCCTCGGCCGTGCAACCACCGGCGGCCCGCCCTCGACTTCCGGACCGTAGCGGACCGTTCATTCCTCCCTACGCTGAGTGTCGACCCCATCGGCCCACCGGAAGGACCCGCTCGTGCGCCGCTCCAGCCTCGTGCTGTCCCTGGCCCTGACCACCGTGGTCGCCTCCGCCCTGATGGCCGCCGACGTCGTGAAGGACGAGCCCTACCTGTCCGTGACCCTGCCGGTGCTCCGCGATCCGAAGGCCCAGCAGTTGCTCCACCACATGACGGACCCGGTGCAGGAGTGGGTGGAGTCCCGGGATCCGGCGGCGGCCGGCTACGCCGGGACGGTGATCGACGCGGCGAACCAGCACGCCGACATCTACTGGAAGGGCGAGACCCCGGCCCAGGTCCGTTCCCTGCTGGACGCGAACGCCGCAGACGTCGGCCCCGGCTACACCGTCGACGTCCATCCGAGCCCGTACTCCCGCGCGGAGATGCGCGCCGCGATCGACCGGTTCACGGCCGCGGTGGCGCGGGACGCGTGGACGTCGATCGGCCCGCAGGAGGACGGCACCGCCATCGCGATCACGTACGCGCCGGCGCCGGCGAAGCAGCTGACCGGCGGCGACGCGACCGTGCAGGCGTACTCCTCGCGGGCCGCCGAGATCGCCGGGATGCCGGTGTCGGCCGGCGTCGAGGAGACACCGGTGGCGCTGTCCGGCAACCGGCACTCCGACAGCGCGCCGTACTACGCGGGCGCCGAGGTGAACACCGGAAAGGCGTCGTTCTGCTCGACGGCGTTCAGCGGCTGGAAGGGCGGGACGAAGGTGGTGCTGACCGCCGCGCACTGCGGCGGCGGCCGGTACTACAACGGCACCGGCAGCTACATCGGCGACCTGGCCGCGGTCGGCAACGGCCTGGACGTCGGCATGATCGCGGTCAACGGGAACGGCGGCGGCCGGTTCTACGACGGTTCCTGGTCGGACAACGGCGGCTCGTCCCGGCACACGTACGGCGCCGGGCGGAACAACGTCGGGGACCTGATCTGCCTGAGCGGCGCCCAGTCGGGGTGGAGGTGCGACGTGCAGGTCAAGCGGGTCGACGTGGAGACGACGAACGACGAGGGTACGAAGATCAAGCCGGTGGACATCGCGGAGTCGAAGGGCGGCGACCGGCGGGCGGTCGCCGCGAAGGGCGACAGCGGCGGCCCCGCACTGGCGAACCCGTCCGGCCCGAACGGCGACATGGAGGCCCGCGGCGTCATCGTCGCCGCCAGGTCGGAGGTCGCCTGCCCGCCCGGATCGACGGCGCACCAGACGACCTGCTACGCGCAGGTGCTGTACGTGCCGATGACGCCGGTGGTCAACCAGATGGGCTTCTCGATCTCCTGACCCGGGACGTCACGACCCGGCTTGGCCACCCCCGATGGCGAGCGCGAGCTTCCACACGCCGGTGGACGGATTGGTCTCGTGCTCGCTCCCGGGCTCCGCCAGCTGCTTCGCCCGGCTCGCCGCCAGCCGCCAGTGCGGTTCGTAGTGGTCGAACTTCACGCCGGTCTTCTCGTATCCGGCCGGGAAGGTTCTCTCAAGGACTGGCAGGAGTTCCCTGAATGAACGGGCCGGACGGCGGTATTCCGTGAAATGCAGCAGGAGCCACACCTCGAAACACGGATTGGAGAACGCCACCTCGATGTTCTTCTTCCGTGCCTCGGCCACGACCTGCCCCAGGTTGGGGAACTCGTCGACGTCGAGAACACACCACACCTCGTCGTACTCACCATCGGCCTGGTCACGCAGGAACTCGGCGCGATCGACGACCTGGGAGGGCGACTTCGGGTGCTCGGCGATCTTCACGGAGACCGCAGAATTCCGAGCACTCGACTTCAGCCCCTGGAGGTAGTCGCGTTCGGTCACCTCCGCGCCACAGACCACCAGGAGCCTCTGCTTCGACTCCCGGTGTCCTGCCTTCCTGGTCAGTGCCGTGTCAAAACTGGGACGCTTGCGTCCGCTCGGCTTCGCCGCCCTTGCCATCATCGTCCCCCCGCGCCGCCATGGCGCTGGCAAAATCGTCGTCGATGTACGGCACGCCGCCGTAACTCCCGCCGAGGTACCGCCGCTCGCGGTTCTCCTCCTGGCGCGGCTTGAAGTCGGCGAGGGCGAACAGCTCCGTCTCGCCGTGCTCGTTCTTCTCCACGAACCAGACCTGGTCCCGCCGCAGGACGTCCTCGCCGTCGGTTCGGCCGAGCAGGCTGGCATCGTGCGAGGTGAAGATCAGCTGGGCACCGTTCGGGTTGGTCTCGGAATTCTGGAACAGCCCGATCAGGCGCGCTGTCAGGATCGGGTGGAGGCTCGAATCGATCTCGTCCACCACGAAGGTGCCACCCCGACGGAGCGCCCCCATGAAGAGAGGTGCCTGCCGCAGGAGGGCCTGGGTGCCCTCGGACTCCTCGGAAACGTCCATCCTGACGATCCCTTCGCGCCCGCGATGGCCTATCCAGGGGCGCATGACCTCACGCGGTCCGTGCTCTTCGAGTTCCTCCAGCCGCCACGACGGAATGCGCGTACCGTAGCGCTTCCGCAGCTCTTCCTCGTCGAGCAGCACACGCTCCGTGCCGCATTCCGCGATCCCGAGGTCTGCGGCACGCAGGAGCGCGACGAACTCAGGGTGCCGGTCCGGGTTTTCGAGGATCCGCGCTGCACCAATGCGGCCAGGGCCCTGCATTCGCCGGCTGAACTGGAGGCTTCGGGCGAACCAGTCGTACACCGGGCGGAAGTCGTCCTGCCGGGAGCGTGCCGCGAGGGACATGAAGAGGACGTTGGGCTCGGTGATGTTCTCGACCAGCTCCAGCTCTCGCCGGTGCTGCGAGTCACCGATCTCCAGCCCGTCGACCGAACGCTCGAAGATCTTGCGCTTCCTGCCGTGGGGGAAGCTGTGCAGCCATTCGTCGACCACCCGGTCGTCGTCCACGCTGAACCCGTAGGTGTAGCGGATCCCGTCGATCAGCAGGTCCACCACGTACCAGGACGGTTCCCCGCGCGCCGCCTCTTCGAGCCGGAAGGGTTGACGGGCCACGCCCCCGTCCGGCTCCGCGTCGCGATGCGAGCTGACGACCATCCTGGTCATGTACGCCAGGGCATCGATGACGTTCGACTTGCCGGCGGCATTGGCCCCGAAGATGCCCACCACAGGGACCGCTTCCCAGTGCGTCCCGGGCGGCCGGTCCGCGTCGTAGACCGGGTTCAGCTGTAGGGATTGCTCGTCTCTGATCGAGCGGTGGTTCGCGACCCTGAAGTTCAACAGCATCTGTGATCCCCCCTTCGCGGGCTGTGGGGCCTTTCTGTGCAAGTGAATCGCGCAAACAGGCCTTGGGCAAGCGTGGACAGGCTCTCACACGCCAGTGACCATCCCGGGAGTCACAGACCTCCCACGCCGAGGCTCCCGAATCCGGCGCAGGAAGTCGGCCGGTCCGACTTCTCGCGCAGGCCCCTCAGGTGGAGAGAGGTTCAGCGGCGCTGACGGCGGCCATGGCCACCTCGTCGGCGAAATCGGTGAACTCGGCGGACATGGCGCGAGCGGGCGCCACGTCCGCCGCGAAGTCCTCGTCCGGCCCGAATCGCCGGAGAACGTCGTTCAACGCGGCTCCATTGCCCGATGCGGCGGCCGCCCCGGGCGTGGGCGCGGGGGCTGCTCGGCAGGGCTCGTGGTCACCGCGTGGCCGGGTGCAGGCCGTCGATGGGCCATCTCGGGCCGGTGTCCGGGGCGCCCTGCCAGGCCCACTGGGAGTCGGGGGTGACGGTGATGCCGTAGTCGTACAGGTCGGGGCGGCCCAGCGCGTCCCACTGCGTCCAGGCGGCCAGCACCTCGTCGCCGAGGCGGCGCGGCCCGCCCTGGAGGAGCTGCGGCCCGCCGTCCGTACGGGGACGGATCTCGGCCCACGAGCGGTCCCCGTCGTGGACCAGGGTGGCGGGCCCGTCCTCGCCCTGCGCGGTGAACAGCACGGCGTCCGGGACGGCGACGCGCAGCGCGAACCGGAGGTGCCAGTCCTCCAGGCCGGCCGGGTCGCGGTCCAGTGCCCCGTGCGCCTCGGGCTCGGCACCGCCGCGCACCCGCGCGTAGGCGGCGGGCCCCGTGCTCGGTTGGGCCGGACCGGTCCGGTCGCCCATGAACTGGGCCAGGCCGTGGACCCAGCCGTGTGCGGCGGCGCCGTCGGCGGCGACGGTGAGGGCGACGTACCCCAACCGGCCCCAGGGGTAGACGATCCGCCCACCGGGCCGTACCGCCTCCACCCAGGACCAGGGCACGGTCTCGACGGCGTACGTGGCGTGCAGCCGGTCGACCTGGCCACCACCCGGCACCCCGCCGTCGGTGCCGTCGCCTGCCGTCACCTCGGCGTCGAGCCCGGCGGCCGCGAGTCGGGTGCGGGCGAACGCGGCCAGGTGCTCGTCGACTTCGGTGCCGACCACCAGCCTGGGCCCGGCCCGCCAGGCGGACAGTGCCGCCGTCCAGCCCTGGCCGGTGCCGAGGTCCCACACCCGGTGCCCCGGTTCCACGCGGAGGCTGTCCAGCATGTCCGCCACCACGGAGGGCGCGGACAACGACGACGACGGGAGTCCTCCGGTGAGCTGGGTGACGGCTGCGGAGTAGGCCCCGGAGTACAGTTCACCCGCCCAGCCGCCCGGATCCACCGCGCGGTCGAGCGGTGCGTAGGCCCGGCCGTCCCACCGCCACAACCTGTCCGGTGCGAACCCGTCCCGGGGCAGCGCGGCGAAGGCCTCGCGCAGCCACGGCGAGTCGGCCGGCCACGCCCCGCCCCGCTCCATCTCCGCGTGCAGGCGCGTCCGGAGCCCGGCCAGGCCCCCGTCGTCCGCCGTCACTTCTTATGCTTCCCGTTGCCCGGCGGCGGAACGTCGACCTTGCTGTCGCTGTTGTTCGGCGGCGGAGTCCCCTGCCCGGGGTCCGGCGGCTGCTTCTCGTGCTCGCCCATCGCAGCGTCCCTTCGGTCGTACTCAACGGTCGGCGACCAATCTGGCGCAGCACCGCACCAGGCGGTAGAGGCGTGCGGGAGCTGCCAGGGGCGCGTGCGCGTGTGTGTCCCGCCGGACCGTGCGAGGACCACCCCGACCGGCGGGGGGAGGAGGGGGGGGGCGGGGTAGGCGCCGGGGGGGGGGGGGGGGCGCCCCCCCCCCGGCCC
>NZ_JBHUAL010000317.1:0-6775 GCF_042789775.1 Kitasatospora sp. NPDC056800
CGGCGGGCCGGGCTCCGCGCGTCCGCCTTATGCTGGCCGGATGCTCGAAGCCGCCCTGCTGCCGACCCCGCTGGTGGACTGCACCGACGAGGCCTTCGCCCGGGCCGGGGTGGAGCTGCGGCTGAAGCGGGACGACCTGCTGCACCCGACCGTCCCCGGCAACAAGTGGCGCAAGCTGGCGCCCAACCTGGCCGCCGCCGTGGAGCGGGGCCACACCCGGCTGCTGACCTTCGGCGGCGCCTACTCGACCCACCTGCGGGCCGTCGCGGCCGCCGCCGGCGCGCTCGGACTGGAGAGCGTCGGGCTGGTCCGCGGCGAGGAACTGGCCGACCGGCCGCGCAACTGGTCGCTGCGGGCCGCCGAGGCGGCCGGGATGCGGCTGGAGTTCCTGACCCGGGCCGCGTACCGGGAGGCCACCGGCCGGGCCGAGGGGGAGGACGGCGCGGCGGACCCGCTCCGCCGCTGGGGCCCCTGCCTGGTGCTCCCGGAGGGCGGCTCCAACGCCCTGGCCGCCGTCGGCGCGGCCGCGATCCCGGCCGAACTGCCCGACCTCGGCGAGCGGGACGTGGTCTGCTGCCCGGTCGGCACCGGCGGCACCCTGGCCGGCATCGCGGCCGGCCTGCCGGCGGGCGCCCGGGCGCTCGGGGTGGCGGTGCTGCGCGGCGGCGAGGGCTACCTGGAGGAGGAGGTCGCCCGGCTGCACCGGGCCGCCTACGGGCGCGGGTTCGACAACTGGCGGATCGACCACGGGCACCACGGCGGCGGCTACGGGAAGGTCCCGGCCGAGCTGGCCGGCTTCGCCGAGCGGTTCGAGCGCCGCCACGGCATCCCGCTGGAGCGCCGCTACGTCGCCAAGCTGCTCGCCGCGCTGGCGGACCTGGCGGCGGCGGGCGCCTTCCCGCACGGCACCCGCCTCACCGCCGTCGTCACCGGGCTGCCGGATCCGGAGTAGCGGCCGCCGGCCGTCGGGGCGAGGCGCCCACGGTTCAGCCGCGCGAGGTGCCCGCCCGGACGCCGGGCCGCCCGCCCTTTCCGGGCGAACGCGGGGAGGACGGGCGGGAGTTCGACGGGCGGCCCGGCCCTCAGGCGGGCCGGAGGCCGGGCGCGGTCAGCCGAAGGTCAGGTTCGCGCACGGGTCGGTGTCGGCGGTGCGGGTGTTCTCCGCTATGCCGGTGGGGACGCCGCCCGGGAGGGCGCCGGGGGTGCTGCCCGCGGTGGCGCCCGGGGCGGCGCCCGCCCCGGCAGGGGCCGCGGCGGCAGGGGCCCCGGCGGCAGCCCCGGGAGCGGTCCCGGCACCGGGCTCCGGGCTCGGGGCGGCCACCGCGTCGAGCCGGGTGCCCGCCCCGCGGTAGTCGGCGCCGAGGGCGACGGTGATCGCCCCCGAGCCGGGCTCCTCGACCGCCTTGGCACCGGGGAAGAGCGCCACGACCTGGTCGGCGACGGCCTTCAGCGCGGGGTCGTAGGAGACCTGGGTGGCCTGCTGTCCGGGGGAGTTGGGGCCGAGGGTGATGCTCCGGAAGCCGCGCGCCTTGAGCGTCTCGGCGCCGGAGCCGGCCAGGCCGGGCGTGCCGACCCCGTTGACCACGGTGATCGGCGCCGCGGCCTGCTCCGGGGTGAGCGGCGTGGCCGGGGCGGCCGGGGCCCCCGGGTCGGCGCCGGGGGAGGAGGTCACCTGGCCCGTCCCGGAGGTGCTCTGCCCGTCCAGGGTGCGGTCCTCGCGCAGCAGCTTCCAGAGCGCGTCGGCGTCCGGCTGGACCAGTCGCACCCGCTCGCCGGCGAAGCGCCAGGGGGCGGTGACGAAGGAGACGTCCGAGAGCTTGATGTCCTGGATCGAGCGGGCGAAGTCCACCAGCTTCATCGCGGTGCCGAGACCCTCGTCCACGGTGAGCGACTTGGTGGCCGCGTCGGCCAGCGGCAGCAGGGTGGGCAGCGAGAAGCCCTGGCCCTGCACCTTCTTGATCATCGACGAGAGGAAGGCCTGCTGGCGCTTCATCCGGCCGATGTCGGAGTTGTCGCCGATGCCGTGGCGCGCTCTCAGGTAGTCCACCGCGGACTGCCCGGAGAGCTTCTGGAGGCCCTTCTTGAGGTGTATGCCGAACTGGTTGACGTCGTTGGGCACGCAGGCCTCCACGCCGCCCACGGCGTCGGACATCGCGGCCGCGCCCTTGAAGTCGACCACGACGGTGTGGTCGATCCGCAGCCCGGTCAGCTTCTCGACGGTGTTCTGGGTGCAGGCCGGGTTGCCGCTCTCCGCCAGGCCGACGGTGAAGGCGGAGTTGAACATCTGGTCGTTCTTCGGCGTCGTCCAGCTGCCGTTCGGCAGCTTGCAGGACGGGATGGTGACCAGGGTGTCGCGGGGGATCGAGACGCCGACGGCGTGCTTGTGGTCGGCGTAGATGTGCACCAGGATCGCGGTGTCCGAGTGGCCGACGCCCTCGTCGCCGCCGCCCAGCGAGTCGTTGCCCCCGTCGCGGGTGTCCGAGCCGAGCAGCAGCACGTTGACCGGCACCTGGGCGCCGGGGCTGGCCGGCACGGCGGCCGGCGGGCGCTCGGTGGCGACGCCGCCCGGGTCGAAGGTGGTGATGTTGTTGTCCAGCCGGTGGTAGAACCAGGCTCCGGCACCCGCGACCGACAGCACCAGTGCGGCGGCCAGGCCGATGGCGGTCCGCAGGTAGCGGCGCCGACGCGCACTGCTGCTCATCCTCAGTGCCCCCCGTCTTCAGGTATCTCGCGTTCGATGTTCGATGTTCGAACGTTAGACGTTCCGGGAGGCGGTTCGGTTACCCCCCCGGGGCCAACGGACAGCCCCCGGGACCTGTGATGCTGGTCACGCGCCCGGGCCGGAGGCGCCCGCGAGCATCCTCCGGAGCAGGTCGCGCAGGGCCGTCCGCTCGTCCGGGCCGAGTGCGGCCAGCGGCTCGCGGGCGAAGTTGAGCGACTCGCGGAGCTCCTCGGAGGCGGCCGAGCCGGTGCCGGTGGCGGCGACCAGCTTGACCCGGCGGTCGTGCCGGTCGGCCTCGCGGGTGACGAAGCCGCGGGATTCGAGCCGGTCGACGATGCCGGTGATGTTGGAGGGCTCGCAGCTGAGCGTCTGGGCGATCTGGCGCATCGGCATCGGTCCGCGCCGCAGCAGGGCGAGCACCTTGGCCTGGGCGCCGGTGAGCGAGCGGGCGGCGGCGGCCTCCTCGTACTCGCGGTGGAACAGCGCGACCAGGTTGGCCATCAGGTCGACGACCTCGCGGGTGATCTCGTCGGGCTGCGGCGTGGCGTCCTCGACGGGCTGGGTCTCCATGGTCAAAAGTCTACCTGAAAAGTTGACAGGGTGAACCTTTCATGCCCATCGTTACTTCAGTTCATCAACCTTTCATGTTGTGAACAGCGCCTGAACCCGCACCCGAACCCTCAAGGAGCCCCCGATGGCAGAGCAGGCCGCCACCCCCGCGACCGCCCGTGAATGGCACCTCGCCGCCCGCCCCCAGGGCTGGCCGGTGCCGACCGACTTCGCCCTGGTCGAGGCCCCGGTCCGGACCCCCGGCCCGGGCGAGGTCCTGGTCCGCAACGTCTACCTCTCGGTGGACCCGTACATGCGGGGCCGGATGTCGGACCGCAAGTCCTACGCGGAGCCGTACGAGCTGGACAAGCCGATGCTGGGCGGCGCGGTCGGCCGGGTCGTCGCCTCGCGGGCGGAGGGCTTCGCCGAGGGCGACTACGTCCTGCACTTCTTCGGCTGGCGCGAGTACGCGACGTTCGACCCCAGGACGGCCGTCAAGGTGGACCCGGACGCCGCGCCGCTCTCCACCTACCTGGGCGTGCTGGGCATGCCGGGGCTGACCGCGTACGCGGGGCTGACGCGGGTCGCCGGGATCAAGGCCGGCGACGTGGTGTTCGTGTCCGGCGCGGCCGGCGCCGTGGGCGGCATCGTCGGCCAGCTCGCCAGGCTGAAGGGCGCGTCGCGGGTGATCGGCTCCGCCGGCTCGGACGAGAAGGTCGAACTCCTGGTGGAGGAGTACGGGTTCGACGCCGCGTTCAACTACAAGAACGGTCCGGTGGCCGACCAGCTCCGGGCGGCGGCCCCCGACGGCATCGACGTGTACTTCGACAACGTGGGCGGCGAGCACCTCGAAGCGGCGATCGACTCGATCAACCTGCACGGGCGCATCGTGGTCTGCGGCATGATCTCGCAGTACAACGCCACCGAGCCCACTCCGGCCCCGCGCAACCTGGCGCAGATCATCGCCAAGCGCTTCCGCATGGAGGGGCTGCTCGTCGGCGACCACTACGACCTCCAGCCGAAGTTCGTCGAGGAGGTCTCGGCGTGGGTGCGCTCCGGTGAGCTGAAGTACCGCGAGACGGTGAGCGAGGGCATCGACGGCACGGTGGACGCCTTCCTCGGTCTGCTGAGCGGCGTCAACACCGGCAAGATGGTCGTCCGCCTGGACGGCTGACGATCCGTCAGGAGGCCCGACCGCCCCGCCGCCCCCACCGGGCGGCGGGGCGGTCCGTCATGTGCGGCCCGCGGTCGGGCGCGGGCGCCGCGGCCGCACTACCGCATTCCGTCCGGATCCGAAAGTGCGTCATCCATCCTGTGGCGCCTCGCGGTACGGTGGTCCCGCCGACGATGGGGCCGTTCGGGGGAGAGATCCGGCCGAGGGGTAGACCTCGTTGAGGATTCGACTAGCATTGAGCGAAAGCCTGTCCGTTTTGCTCAATTTAGTAGCTTAATGTCGGCTAACGTGAGTAACTGCGGATCAACTGCAGGCACGAGGCAGCTGGGGAAGGCGACCCTCGTCCACAGCCTGGAGGTCCCGGTGACGACACGTGGAGTCCTGTACGTCCACTCCGCGCCCCGCGCGCTGTGCCCGCACGTCGAGTGGGCCGTCGCGGGGGTGCTCGGTGTGCGGGTGAGCCTGGACTGGATCCGCCAGCCGGCCGCGCCCGGGCACTGGCGTGCCGAGCTCTCCTGGCAGGGGGAGCCCGGTACGGCTTCGAAACTCGCCTCCGCGCTGCGCGGCTGGCAGCTGATGCGGTACGAGGTGACCAGCGAGCCCTGCGCCACGGCGGAGGGGGAGCGGTACAGCAGCACGCCCTCGCTCGGCATCTTCCACGCCGTCACGGGCATCCACGGCGACATCCTGATCCCCGAGGACCGGTTGCGCGCCGTCCTGCTGCGCGCCCGCAGCGAGGGCGCCGACCTGGAGGCCGAGATCGCCCGGCTGCTCGGCAAGCCCTGGGACGACGAGCTGGAGCCGTTCCGGTACGCGGGCGAGGGCGCGCCGGTGCGCTGGCTGCACCAGGTGGTCTGAGGCCGCCCCGGCGGGCCGGGCGGACAGCGGACGGACAGAACGGTACGGCGAAGACGGGTACGACGAAGGGGCCGGCGCTCACGGCGAGCGCCGGCCCCTTCGTCACGGGCGTCAGTGGGTGCGGAAGGCCAGCACCACGTTGTGGCCGCCGAAGCCGAACGAGTTGTTCAGCGCGGCGATCCGGCCCTCGGGCAGCTTGCGGGCCTCGTCGCGGACGATGTCGGCCTCCACGTCGTCGTCCAGCTCGTCCACGTTGATGGTCGGCGGGGCGATCCGGTGGTACAGGGCCAGCACGGTGGCGACGGTCTCGATGCCGCCGGCGCCGCCCAGCAGGTGGCCGGTCATCGACTTGGTGGCCGAGACGGCGATGTGGTCGAGGTCGTCGCCCAGCTCCTTGCGCAGCGCCTTCAGCTCGGCGGTGTCGCCCTGCGGGGTCGAGGTGGCGTGCGCGTTGACGTGCACGATCTCGGCCTTGTCCAGCTCGTTTCGCTCGAACAGGTCGGCCAGCGCGCGGGCCACGCCGGCGCCGGTCGGCTCGGGCTGGGCGATGTGGTGGGCGTCCGAGGACAGGCCCTGGCCCACGGCCTCGCAGTAGATCCGGGCGCCGCGCGCCTCGGCGTGCTCGATCGACTCCAGCACGACCACGCCGGCGCCCTCGCCCAGCACGAAGCCGTCGCGGCCCTTGTCGTACGGGCGGGAGGCGCGCTGGGGCTGGTCGTTGTTCTTGGACATCGCCATCATGTTGGCGAACGCGGCGATCGGCAGCGGGTGGATCGCGGCCTCGGTGCCGCCGGCCACCACGACGTCGGCGCGGCCGGTGCGGATCATCTCGATCGCGTAGCCGATCGCCTCGGCGCCGGAGGCGCAGGCGGAGACGGGGGTGTGCACACCCGCGCGGGCGCCGACCTCCAGACCGACGTTGGCCGCCGGGGAGTTGGGCATCAGCATCGGGACGGTGTGCGGGGAGACCTTGCGGGCGCCCTTCTCCTTCAGCACGTCGTACTGGTCGAGGAGGGTGGTCACGCCGCCGATGCCGGAGGCGATGACGGTGCCCAGGCGCTCGGGGGCGAGCTTGGAGGACTCGTCGGTGGCGGGGGTCTCGAAGCCCGCGTCGGCCCAGGCCTCGCGGGCGGCGATCAGCGCGAACTGGGCCGAGCGGTCCAGCTTGCGGGCCAGCGGGCGGGGCAGGATGGTGCCGGGCTCGACGGCGGTGCGTGCGGCGATCTTGACGGGCAGGTCCTCGGCCCACTCCTCGGTCAGGGCGACCACGCCGGACTTGCCGGCGACCAGGTTCTCCCAGGTGCTGGCGGCGTCGGCGCCCAGCGGCGTGAAGGCGCCGATACCCGTGACGACCACGGTGCGGTTTTCAGCGGTCACTGGTTTCTTCTTCTCTCACGTGTGCAGGGGTCGGCGGCGTGCCGAGGATGGGCCCGGCCGGGCGCCCCGGTGAGGGGGCGTCCCGGCCGGTGGGC
>NZ_JBHUAL010000318.1:0-6557 GCF_042789775.1 Kitasatospora sp. NPDC056800
GGCCGGCCGGCCCGGACCCGCCGGTCAGCCCTTGGCGCCGGTGCGGACGTGGCAGTCCGCCAGGTGGTCGTCGACCAGCCCGCAGGCCTGCATCAGGGCGTACGCGGTGGTCGGGCCGACGAAGCGGAAGCCCGCCTTCTTCAGCGCCTTCGCCAGCGCCGTCGACTCCGGCGTGACGGCCGGCACCTCGCCCATCGTGCGGGGGGCCGGCCGGCCCGGTTCGGCGGCGAACTGCCAGATCAGCGCGTCCAGGCCGCCCGCCAGGTCGCGGGCGACCCGCGCGTTGGCGATCGCCGCCTCGATCTTGGCCCGGTTGCGGATGATGCCGGCGTCGGCGAGCAGGCGCTCCTTGTCCGCCTCGCCGAACTCGGCGACCTCGGCGATCCGGAAGCCCGCGAACGCGGCCCGGAAGCCCTCGCGGCGGCGCAGGATGGTCAGCCAGGACAGGCCGGACTGGAAGGCCTCCAGGCAGACCCGCTCGAACAGCGCGTCGTCGCCGTGCACCGGGCGGCCCCACTCGGTGTCGTGGTAGACCCGGTAGTCGTCGGTGGAGTCGCCCCAGCCGCAGCGGCGCAGGCCGTCCGCGCCGAGCACCGCGCCCCCGGCCGGGTCGGTCACTTCTCCGTCCCCGGCTTCGCGTCCTCGGGGGCGTGCTCCCCGGCCGGCTGCTTGGCGAGCACCACGGCCGGCTCGACCACCTGGGCGAACTGCTCCAGGCCGGGCAGCGGTTCGGCCGCCGGGTCGGGGGCGTTGGTCGCCTCGACGACGCCGCGCAGGTGGGCGGCGGCCTCCAGCTCGGCGATCCGCGCGTCGCGGTAGGCGAGTTCGGCGCCGAGGCGGTCCAGGACGTCGTCCACCTCGTCCATCCGGTAGCCGCGCAGCGCCATCGGCAGGCGCAGCTCGTCCACGTCCGCCCGGCCCAGCGGGCGGTCCTGCGGCAGCCGCGCGGAGATCCGGTCCGGTGCCGCCTCCGGCATCGAGCCGCCCCCGCCGAGCGCCACCAGGGCGGCACCGCCGACCACCACGGCCATGGCGACCACGATCACCCAGAACACGAGCTGTCCTCCCGAACTCCCGGCCGGTCCGCTATGTGGTGGCAGGCAACCACACTGATCATGACAGCATGGTCCCTTAGTGAGGCCGGGGGCCATCATCGCACCCGCAGGAGCTCTGGAGGAGACATCGGTGGCACTGCGCCTGGGACCGCGGGAATTCGGTGACGACGAGCTGGTGATCATGGCGATCGTCAACCGGACGCCGGACTCGTTCTTCGACAAGGGCGCGACCTTCGCCGACGAGGCCGCCTTCGCCGCCGCGGACCGCGCGATGGCCGAGGGCGCGGCGATCCTGGACATCGGCGGGGTGAAGGCCGGGCCCGGCGACGAGGTCACGGTCGAGGAGGAGCTGCGGCGCACCGTGCCCTTCGTGGCCGAGCTGCGCAAGCGCCACCCCGAGGCGGTGATCAGCGTGGACACCTGGCGGCACGAGGTCGGCGAGGCGGTCTGCGAGGTGGGCGCGGACCTGCTGAACGACGCCTGGGGCGGCGTGGACCCGAGGCTCGCCGAGGTGGCCGCCCGGTACGACGCCGGGCTGGTCTGCACCCACGCGGGCGGCGCCGAGCCCCGTACCCGGCCGCACCGGGTCGGGTACGAGGACGTGATGGCGGACATCCTGCGGGTGACCGTGGGGCTCGCCGAGCGCGCGGTGGAGCTGGGCGTGCGGCGGGACGCGGTGGTCATCGACCCGGGGCACGACTTCGGCAAGAACACCCGGCACTCGCTGGAGGCCACCCGGCGGCTGCCGGAGATGACCGCGACCGGCTTCCCGGTGCTGGTCTCGCTCTCCAACAAGGACTTCGTCGGCGAGACCCTGGACCGGCCGGTGAACGAGCGGCTGCTCGGCACCCTGGCCACCACCGCGGTCTCGGCCTGGCTGGGCGCGCGGGTCTACCGGGTGCACCAGGTCGCGGAGACCCGCCAGGTGCTGGACATGGTCGCCTCGATCCGGGGCACCCGCCCCCCGGCGGTCGCCCGCCGGGGGCTGGCGTGAACCCTCCTGTCGGCGCTCGGCTCGCCTCCGGGGCGCTCGGACCCGGTGCCGACGTTCGTCGCTCCGGCGCTCGTCCCTCGCTTGTCGCTCCTCGCTTTCGGCACCGGCGCGACCCTTCGGCTCGCTCGCGCTAGATCTCGTTCGCGGGCCGGCGGGCGTCGGCGAGGATCTTCATGACCTCGTCGATCTCGTCGGTGATGTGGAACAGCTCCAGGTCGTGCGGGGCCGCCTTGCCCTGCGCGACCAGGGTGTCCTTCAGCCACTCGTACAGGCCGCCCCAGTAGGCGCTGCCGTAGAGGATCACCGGGAAGCGGGTGACCTTCTTCGTCTGCACCAGGGTGAGCGCCTCGAACAGCTCGTCCAGCGTGCCGAGGCCGCCGGGCAGGACCACGAAGCCCTGCGCGTACTTCACGAACATCGTCTTGCGGACGAAGAAGTAGCGGAAGTTCAGCCCGAGGTCGACGAACTCGTTGAGGCCCTGCTCGAAGGGCAGCTCGATGCCGAGCCCGACGCTGAGGCCGCCCGCCTCGGAGGCGCCGCGGTTGGCGGCCTCCATCGCGCCCGGGCCGCCGCCGGTGATCACCGCGTAGCCGGCCTCGGCGAGGGCCCGGCCGATGGCCACGCCCGCCTGGTACTCGGGCGAGTCGACCGGGGTCCGGGCGGAGCCGAAGACACTGATCGCGGGCGGGAGTTCGGCGAGGGCGCCGAAGCCCTCGACGAACTCCGAGGTGATCCGCAGGACCCGCCACGGGTCGGTGTGCAGCCAGTCGGTCGGACCGGTGGTGTCCAGCAGGCGCTGGTCCGTGGTGCTCGTACCGACCTGGTCCCGGCGCACCAGCACCGGGCCCTTCTGCTTCTCGGGCCAGGCCTTCTTCTTCCGCGGCGCACCGACCTGCTCGGGGCCGTGGCCGTAGTGCTTCTCGTCTCCTGTGCCTGTCATGACGAAACCCTACGCCCGCCCTCCCCCGTTTTCAGGCAACGGGGGAAGGTCGGTTGAGCATCCGGAAGGTGGCGTTCGACTGCTGATCGGACGAGCGTCG
Source organism: Kitasatospora sp. NPDC056800 (assembly GCF_042789775.1). NCBI lineage: Bacteria > Bacillati > Actinomycetota > Actinomycetes > Kitasatosporales > Streptomycetaceae > Kitasatospora > Kitasatospora sp. NPDC056800. The sequence goes on from NZ_JBHUAL010000318.1 coordinate 3,090, forward strand.
CCGGCAGCGGCTCAGCTGGTCAGCCAGGCGCGCATCCGGTCCTCGACCTCGGCGATGGCGCTCAGCGAGCAGTACTCCTCGCGCTTGTGCGCCAGGTTCGGGTCGCCGGGGCCGTAGTTGACCGCCGGGACGCCGAGCGCGCTGAACCGGGCGACGTCGGTCCAGCCGAACTTGGCCCGGGCCTGGCCGCCGGTGGCCTCCAGGAAGGCCCGGGCGGCCGGCTGGGAGAGCCCGGGCAGGGCGCCCACGGCGAAGTCGGTGACGGTCAGCTCGAAGCCGTCGAAGACCTCGCGCACGTGCTTCTCCGCGTCCACCTCGTCGCGGTCCGGCGCGTAGCGGAAGTTGACCGTGACGACGCACTCGTCCGGGATCACGTTGCCGGCCACGCCGCCGTCGATCCGGACCGCGTTCAGGCCCTCGCGGTACTCCAGGCCGTCGATCTCCACCCGGCGCGGCTGGTAGTCCTCCAGCCGGGTGAGCACCTCGGCGGCGTGGTGGATGGCGTTGTCCCCGAGCCAGCTGCGGGCCGAGTGGGCGCGCACGCCGGTGAGTCGCACCTGCGCCCGCAGGGTGCCCTGGCAGCCGCCCTCGACCATGCCGCCGCTGGGCTCCATCAGCACCGCGAAGTCGCCGGCCAGCCACTCCGGGTGGTCCTTGGCCAGGTGGCCGAGGCCGTTGCGGGAGGCCTCCACCTCCTCGCAGTCGTAGAAGACGAAGGTGAGGTCGCGGTTGGGCTCGGGCACCGTGGCGGCGAGGCGCAGCTGCACGGCCACGCCGGACTTCATGTCCGTGGTGCCGCAGCCGTGGAGCAGGTCGCCCTCGACCCACGAGGGGAGGTTGTCGGCGATCGGCACGGTGTCCAGGTGGCCGGCCAGGACGACGCGCTCGGCCCGGCCCAGGTTCGTCCGGGCCACCACGTTGTTGCCGTGGCGGTCCACGGTGAGGTGCGGGTAGCCGCGCAGCGCGGTCTCGACGGCGTCGGCGAGCGCCTGCTCGTCGCCGCTCACCGAGGGGATGTCGACGAGCCGGGCGGTCAGCGTGCCGCCGTCGAGAGTGAGGTCCAGGGGCGTCGGGTTCGAGCTGCTCATGGGAGCCAGCCTAATCCGCGGCCCGGTCCGGTCGGAGGCGGGTGACGGCAACCGGAATGCGCCGCACATCCGTCCGAGTGGGTACGGTGTCGGATCAAGGTGCAGGCGCGAGAGGGGCGACGGTGGCCAGGAGAAGGAGCAGCGAAGAGCTGGGCGACGAAGAGGAGCCCACTCGCCGCCGCGGGCCGCTTCGCGCCCTGCTGATGGTGATCGTCGGGCTGCTCGGCCTGGCCATGGTCGCCGGCCTGGCCGTGGTCGGGATCTGGTGGTTCGGTTTCAAGCCCGGCGCGTCCGAGGAGTGCTCGGTGAAGACGGCGGCCGGGAACGGCACGCTGGAGCTGCCGCAGGCCGCCAACGCCGCGACGATCGCCGCGGTGGCGCGTTCGCGCGGGCTGCCGGACCGGGCCACCACGATCTCGCTGGCGACCGCCATGCAGGAGTCCAAGCTGCGCAACCTCGCGGGCGGCGACCGGGACTCGATCGGCCTCTTCCAGCAGCGGCCGTCGATGGGCTGGGGCACCCCGGCGCAGATCTCGGACCCGGTGTACGCGACCAACAAGTTCCTGGACGGCCTGGTCAAGGTCCCGGGCTACACCCGGATGCCGCTGACCGACGCCGCGCAGACGGTGCAGAAGAGCGGCTACCCGCAGGCCTACGCCAAGCACGAGACCAAGGCGACCCTGCTCACCTCGGCGCTGGCCGGCCGGGAGCCCGCCTCGTTCTCCTGCGTGGTGCACGACTACGCCAAGCCGGACCCGGCGGACTCCGCCTCGGCCGCGCCGGGTGCCACCCCGGGCGCCACCGCGGCCCCGGCCGCCGCGCCGGACCGGGCCCAGGTGCTGTCCGACCGGGTGCGCCGGGAGTTCGGCCGCACGGTGACCCCGGCGACCGGCTACACCTCGACCATCAAGGGCGCCGAGAACGCCGTCTCGCTGACCCCGGACCCGGCCACCGCCGCCCTGACCTCCTCGCCGGACGCGGGGGCGGCGGACGGCGGGGTGAGCGCCGAGCGGGCGAGCGGCTGGGAGGTCGCCCACTGGGCGGTCGCCCAGGCCCAGCAGCTGGGCATCGCGACGGTCGCCTACGACGGGAAGATCTGGCGCAAGTCCAAGTCCGAGGACGGCTGGCAGAACCAGACCTCGGGCACCTCGACCAAGCTCGTCCAGGTCACGCTGGCCCCGGCCGACAAGAGTTGACGCACTGGTGTTCGGGTTGCCGCCGGACGGGTGATTCCGGTCAACCCCGATGGACCGGCCGGCCGCTCCGGCGAACCCGGTTGGAGAACCGTCACTCCCCTTGACCGGGGCGGTTCGACGGCGTCCGACCGGGCCGGTCGGGCAGCGCTGTTGTGGTCGTACGATCCGATGGTCGGCCAGGAAGATTCCTTGCGTCGGCCGAAACCTTCTGGCTTCTCAAGCGGTAACAACGTCGTCCGCCCGGTCGTCCACGCCCGGTCCTTTGGCGGACGGGACGGACCCAGACCCCTTCGAGGAGCCCCATGTCTCACCCCCTCACGCGCCGGATCGCCCAGGCCGCGCTCGTCGTGGCCGCCGGAGCGACCCCGCTTCTCGCGGCCGGCTCCGCGTCCGCCCTGGGCGGGGACGCCCTGCTGCCCAAGAGCGACCTCGCGGCACCGCTGGGCCAGCTGGCCAACACCGACACCGGTTCCACCCTCCAGCACACCACCCACCAGCTCGGCCAGGCCGCCGGGACCACGGGTGCGGCCACCGTCGCCGCCGGCGTACCGGCCTCCGCCGACGCCGCCGGAAACATCGTCGCCCAGCAGCTGCCCGAGGCCAACGAGAAGGCCGGCTCGCTGACCGCCCCGGTCGACCAGACCGCGGCGACCGCGGGCCAGCTCTCCTCGGTCACCCCGAAGGTCGCCTCGTCCCTGGCCGGCAAGCTCGGCGAGGCCGTCACCGGCAAGAGCGCGGAGACCCGCAGCGCCACCGCCGGCACCGGCCCGCTCGGCGGACTCACCCAGGCGGGCTCGGTCACCCAGGCCGTGCCCGGCGCCGAGACGCTCACCGGCGCCGTCCCCGGCGGCACCGCCGTCGCCGACGCGCTGCCGGTCGGCGCGGTGCAGCGCGCGCTGCCGCTCGGCTCGGTCGAGCACGCCCTGCCCGCCGAGCTGCCCGCCACCGACGTGCTCGGCCTGGCCGAGCACGGGTCGGCCAACCGCCTCGGCGGTGCCGACCTCGGCGCGAACAGCCCGCTGTCCGGCCTCACCGGCGCGCTCGGCCCGCTCGGCGGCCTGCTGGGCGGCCTGGGCGGCGGCAACCTGAGCGGCGGCAGCCTCAGCGGCCTGCCGCTGTAACCCCCACCGCCGCACAACCCCCGGCTCGGGGAGAACCCCGAAGGGGGCCGGTGTCCTTGACAC
>NZ_JBHUAL010000319.1:0-6428 GCF_042789775.1 Kitasatospora sp. NPDC056800
GCCCTCGGGCGTTCCGTACGGGCTCCAGGAGGCCCCTGGGCGGCTTCAGGAGTGCCGCAGCTCCGGCGGCGGGGTGCGCTTGGCGTCCATGTCGTCCACCCGCACCAGGCTCCCCCAGACGGCCATCCGGTAGCGCGAGGTGTACACCGGCGTGCAGGTGGTCAGGGTGATGTAGCGGCCGGGGCCCTCGTAGCCGGAGCGGGCCGGGACGGGCGCCACGATGCCGGTGTCGTACTTGGACGTCTCCGCCAGGGTGCTGTCGACCTTGTAGACGTACCACTTGTCCCGGGTCTCGACCACGACGGCGTCGCCCCGGTGGACGGCGTCCAGGTCGTGGAACTTGGCGCCGTGGCCGTCCCGGTGGGCGGCCAGCGCGAAGTTGCCCTGCTGGTCCCACGGCATCGCGGCCCGGTACGGCTGCTCGTAGACGCCCGCGACGCCGTCGTCCAGGACCTCGGTGGAGGTGCCCATCCGGATCAGCACCTGGTAGTCCCGGCCCATCGCCGGGACGTGCAGGAAGCCGACGTCGTCCCCGGCCGCGAACTGCTTCGGCACGGACCCGGGCTCGGCACCGGGGGCGCCGGGAGCAGCGGACGCGCCGGGGGCCGGGGCGGCGCCGGGCGTCGCCCCGGGGCCGGGGCGCGGGCCCGCGGCCCAGCTGCCGCGCAGCCGGTCGGCGGCCGCCGAGGCCGAGCGGTCCGCCTGCACGTTGGTCCACCAGAGCGAATAGCCCACGAACAGGCCGAGCACCAGGCCCATGGTGATCAGCAGCTCGCCGAAGACCCCGAGCGCGGCCAGCGCCCGGCTCCGGCCCCGCCCGGCCCGCGGCTCGGGCGGGGCGAAGGCCTCCTGCGCCGGTTCGGCCGATCGCGCGCTCTCGTCCTGCATCTGCGGTGCTCCCCCTCCGGGCCGGGCGGCCGGGCGGCTACCCGCCCGTGATCGCGGCCGGCTTGCCCTGGGCACGCGGCCGTTCCTCGATCATCTTGCCAAAGACGATGAGGCGGAACTTGGAGGTGAACTCCGGCGTGCAGGTGGTCAGGGTGATGTAGCGGCCCGGACCGGCGTACCCCGCGCCGTTCGGCACCGGCTTGATCACGCTCACGTTGTTGGGGGAGGTCTCCGGGATGCCCCCGGTGACCTCGTAGGTGTAGTAGCCGGCCGCGGTCTCCACCACGATCTTGTCGCCCTTGCCGAGCTGGTTGATGTACCGGAACGGCTCGCCGTGGGTGTTGCGGTGGGCGGCCAGCGCGAAGTTGCCCGCCTTGTCGCCCGGCATCCCGGTTCCCGTGTAGTGGCCGACCAGGCCGTTGTCGAGCACCCCCGACTTGGAGGTGCCCTCGGCGATCGGGAACTTCAGCCCCAGCTTGGGCAGGTAGATGATGGCGAAGCCCTTGCCGGGCTCGAACACCTCGGGCTTGTCCGGCGCCGGGGCCGGCTGCCCCGGCTGGACGGGCGCGACGGCCGCGTTGAACTGCTGCTCCAGCTGGTTGCGGGCCCCGTCGGCGGCCGCGTCGGCCTGCACGTTGGTCCACCAGAGCTGGTACGCGACGAAGAGCAGCATCACCACGCCGAGCGTGATGCACAGCTCGCCGACGCTCCGGGCGGCCACCACGAGCACGGACTCCCGGGGGCGCACCCGCCCGGCGCCGCGGCCGTTCGACCGGCGCCGGCCGCTGCCGGAGCGCAGCGAGGTGCGGCCCTGGGCGGCGCGGCGGCGCTCGGCCCGGCCACCGGTGGGGGCCGGTTCGGCGGCCGGCGCGCCGAGGTCCAGGGGCAGCCGCAGCTGGAGGGTCTGGTCGGGCAGCCAGGGGTACTCGGGCCCGTCCACGATGGGCTCCTGGGCCTGCTCGTACACGCCCCAGGCGTCCTCGGGCACGGTCTGCACCGGGATCCCCTGCCGGTACGGCGCACCGCCGGTGCCGTCGTCCTGGCCCGGGTACCGGGGCCCGCCGTACTGCTGCGCGGTGCCGTACGGGTCCGCCTCCGGCTGGAAACGCCCCTCCGGACGCAGCGAGGTCACGCCGGTCAGCCCCGGCCGATCACCGGGGCGAGCCCGGCCGACCGGTCGACCGCCTGCGGGAAGCCGCACTCCGCGAGCCAGTTGGCGAGCATCCGGTGCCCGCCCTCGGTGAGCACCGACTCGGGGTGGAACTGCACGCCCTCGACCGGCAGTTCACGATGCCTGAGCCCCATGATCACGCCGCTCCCGGTGCGCGCGGTGACCACCAGTTCGGCCGGCACGGTGGCCGGCTCGACCGCGAGCGAGTGGTAGCGGGTCGCGGTCAGCGGCGAGGGCAGGCCCTCGAAGACGCCGCCGTCCTCGTGCTCGACCGGCGAGGTCTTGCCGTGCAGCAGCTCGGGCGCCCGGCCGACCACGGCGCCGTACGCGGCCGCGATCGACTGGAGGCCCAGGCAGACGCCGAACACCGGCAGTCCGATCCGCGCGCAGTGGTGCACCATCTCGATGCAGACCCCGGCCTCCTCCGGGGCGCCGGGCCCGGGGGAGAGCAGCACCCCGTCGAAGCCCTCGTCGCCGGAGCGGCGGACGGCGTGCTCGACGGTCACCTCGTCGTTGCGCACCACCTCGCAGGTGGCGCCGAGCTGGTACAGGTACTGGACCAGGTTGAAGACGAAGCTGTCGTAGTTGTCCACCACCAGGATGCGGGGCGGAGTGGTCGGCCGGGTCGTCATGCGCGCGTGGTCTCCGTGGGGTGCGGTGCGGGAAGGGAGTGCCGGGCCCGCCGGCTCAGCCGGTCGCGGCGCCGTCGCCGCCGTCCACTGTGACGTCGCCGAAGGGGAGCAGCGGTTCCGCCCACGGGAAGACGTAGGTGAAGAGGAGGTAGACGATCCCCAGCACGAGGAGCAGCGAAATGACGGCCCGGACCAGGGTGTTCCCCGGGAGGTGACGCCAGATCCAGCCGTACATGGTGCTCCCTCGACGTAGCGGACTGGGTTAAAGAGTAGACCCGCCGTGCGCGCCCGCGGGGCCGGTCCGCTACTGCTGGCCGCCCGCCGAACGCAGCTCGGTGGTGCCGGAGTAGCCGGGCAGGCTCAGCTCGCCGCTCTCCTGGACCTTCCAGCCCAGCCCGTACGCCTGGACGTACTGGAGGTAGTTGCGGACCGTCGGGTCCGCCTCGACGGCCGAGCGCAGGGTGTCCGTCCGCCCGACCGCCCTGACCACGTACGGCGGGGAGTAGACCCGGCCCTGGAGCAGCAGGGTGTTGCCGACGCAGCGGACGGCGCTGGTGGAGATCAGCCGCTGGTCCATCACCTGCACCCCTTCGGCGCCGCCCCGCCACAGCGCGTTGACGACGGCCTGGATGTCCTGCTGGTGGATGACCAGGTCGTTGACGCCGGGCTCGGGCACCCCCGGGATGCGCGCGGTGGCGTTCGGCGGGGCGTCGTTGAGGGTGACGGTCAGGCCGCCGCCCTGGAGCGGCTCCAGGGCGGCGCCGGAGCGCAGGCCGCCCAGCTGCGCGGCGTTGGCGGGGTCGTGGCCCTGCTGCTCGGTGAGCTGCTGGGCGCGGGCCTGGAGGTCGGCGAGCTGGGACTGCGCCTGCTGGTTCTGGGCGCTGCGCTGGCGGACCACGTCGCCGAGGCTGAGCAACGAGTTGTCGGTCCGCAGGTCGGTGCCGCGGGCGGTCTGCGCGCTGATGTAGAAGAGCAGTCCGGCGAGCGCGAAGACGGCGCAGGTCAGGGCACGTCCGACAATTCGGGTGCCGGAACGGCGGGTACGGGCCGGCTCAGGGGGAATCGACAAATTAGTCACCGTACCCTTATCTCCTCTAGACCCGCCGAGCCACTACGCTAACGGACGCCGGTGGCATGTGGCGGAGCGGTCCCCAGGACGTTTCTCCACAGCCGACCGCGGCCGATTCCACCCGCTGCACCCTGCGCGGTCTCACAGCGCATCGACAGGAGAGCTCCTCGTGCCGAAGTCTCGACTCCGCAAGAAGTCCGACTACACCCCGCCGACCACGGCCGCGGTGAAGATCAGTTCGGGCCGTGGTTGGGTCGCGCCGCTGATGCTCGCGCTGTTCCTGATCGGCCTGGTGTGGATCGTCACCTACTACGTGACCAGCGGCACCTACCCGGTCGAGAGCTGGCGCAACTGGAACATCCTGGTCGGCTTCGGCTTCATCGCCGCCGGCTTCGGCGTCTCCACCCAGTGGAAGTGACGCTCCGCCCGTCCTGAGGCTCGGCTTCGAGCCGTTTCCCGCCGCTCCGGATCGCTCGTCCCGGGGCGGCGGTCAGGCGTGCCCGGAGCCGGGCGGGAGCGCACCGGAATCCGGTCGGTTATCCCCACCATCGGACTGTCGGGCTTATCCACATGGTTATCCACACTGGGGAAAAGTCCCCCGGGCCTGTGGATAACTTTCCCCGGCGGGCCCGTCCACAGCTGTGCACAACTCCCCGGGAACGGGAGAACCGCACAGCAGGACACGCGTAGAACACCAGTCCGCACCCGGGTGGTCGCACAGCCTGTGCACAACCCCGCACCCGCTGTGGACAAACGTCCGAGGCGTCAGGCCCCGTAGAGGGCCGTCCCGGCCAGCAGCATCCCCGCCTCGACCGCCACCGCGCCCGCCACCGTCAGCCCCTGCACCAGGCCGCGGCGCTCGCGCGGGGCGTACATCAGGCCGACCGCCGTCAGCGAGCCGAGCAGCAGGCCGCCGACGTGCGCCCGCCAGTCGACGCCCGGGCGGGAGAAGGTGACCACCAGGTTGAAGACCAGGAACGCCATCGCCGGGCCGAGCGGGCCCCTGTTCCGCAGCTGCAGCACGATCGTGGCGCCGATCAGCCCGAAGACCGCCCCGGAGGCGCCCACCGAGTTCATCCAGCCGCCGGCCACCAGGAAGGCGAAGGTGCTGCCGCCCAGGCCGGAGACCAGGTAGAGGGCCAGGAAGCGGAGCCGGCCGAGCGCCTCCTCCAGCGACGGGCCGAGCCAGTACAGCACCAGCATGTTCATCCCGACGTGCCACCACTCCAGGTGCAGGAAGGTGGCGGTCAGCAGCCGGTACCACTGGTCCGGGCCGTCGGCGATGCCCGCCGGGCCGCCGAGGATGTCCCGCCCGGCGCTGAACAGCGACCAGGTCTGGCCCAGCCGCGGGGTGAGCACGAAGGCGGCCAGCACCCAGACCACGATGTTGAGCCCGATCAGCACCCGGGTGACCAGCCCGCCGTCGGCGGCCAGGGCCCCGCCGAACCGGGTGGTCGCCTGCCGCGACCCGGTGTGGCCGTTGCCGACGCACTCGGGGCACTGGAAGCCCACCGAGGCGGTCACCATGCACTGCGGGCAGATCGGCCGCTCGCAGCGGGTGCAGGAGACCCCGGTGGGGGTCTGCGGGTGCCGGTAGCAGTCGGGCGGTCCGGCCTCCGGGGACCGGTCGACCGACGGCCTCGGCTCGTCCGGGAGCATCAGCGGGTCCCCTTCCCGTACACGACCTCCGAAACCGCCAGCCTACTGCCGTGCCCCCGCCCCCGGACCGGCTCCCCCACAGCCGGACCCGGCTTTCTCCGCCCCGCCGGGGGCCCTGTCCTCACGCCCGCCCCGTCCGGCCCGCCCCGGCAGGGGCCCCGCGTACGGCCCACCCCGACATGCCTCCGGACAAATCAGCATGCATGATCAGCATTCAGGTGGATATGTGCATAAAGGACACCACCCAGGAGGAGAGACTCGTGAGCTTTTCGGATTCGGCCCGTGAGACGGCCACCAGGACCCGGGACACCGCCGCACAGTTCGCGGACGGCGCCAAGCAGCGCCTCGGCCCCGCCTTGGACGCCTTCGGTCCGAAGGCCGCACAGGCCGCCCACCACCTCCGCTGCCAGTACGACCGGCACCTCGCCCCCCAGTTCGGCCAGGCCTTCGCCAACCTGCCGCCGGAGGCCCAGCAGAACACCCTGAAGGCCCTCCACCGGGCCCAGGAGGCCGCTCTGGCGGCCCGCCTGTCCGCCGCCCGGGCCGCGGACCAGGCGCGCGCCACCGTCGGCCCCAGGGTCGCCCAGGCGGTCGAGGAGGCCCGCGCCACCGTCGGCCCGGTCGCCCACGAGGCCCAGGCCCGCGGCGCCGCCGCGCTGACCGCCCTCCAGGGCAACGTCAGCTCGGCCGAGATCAGCGAGCTGGCCGCCCGGAACGCCAGGAAGGAGCAGTGCAACCGCCTGGCCACCGGCCTCGCCGTGGCCGGCCTGCTGGCGATCGGCGGCGGCATCGTGGCCTGGCAGTGGTGGCGCCGGCACAGCAACCCGGAGTGGCTGGTCGAGCCCCCGGCCCCGCAGGAGCCCCGGCCGGCCGGGGCGCACGCCGCCTCCACGCCGGTGAACGGCTCCGGCCCGGAGGCCGTCGCCGAGTCGACGGACGGGTCCCCGACCGCCGGGAAGGACGGCCCCGCCGCCGAGGACGGCCCCGGGTCGCGCTGACCGTACGGGCG
>NZ_JBHUAL010000320.1:0-6359 GCF_042789775.1 Kitasatospora sp. NPDC056800
CCGGGGCCCTGCGGGGCCGGACGGCGCTGCGGCAGGCCGTCCTGCGGACGGTTGCCCGGACGGGCGCCCTGCTGCGGCGCGCCGGGGCCGCCGGGACCGCCGGGGCGGCCGTGCTGCGGCTGCTCGCCGCTCCGGGCACCCGGACCGCCGTCGAACCCGCCGGCGGGACGCGGACGCTCCTGGCCGGGCCGGCCGGGCAGGCCGGGCTGGGACTGACCGGCCTGCGGCTGGCCCTGCTGCGGCTGGCCGGGCTGACCGGGCTGGCCCGGCTGGCCGGGCTGCTGCTGACGGCCGCGGCGGGGCAGGCCGTTCGGGCCGCTCTGCGGCGGGCCCTGGCGACCCGGGGCGCGCTGCGGCAGACCGCCCTGCTGGGCCTGCTGCGGAGCCTGCTGGTTCTGCTGCTTCTGCGGGGCCTGCTGCTTCTGCTGCGGCTGGGCGGGCCGCTGGCCCTGGCCCTGCTGACCGCCGCCCTGCGGGGCGGGGTTCTCCCGCAGCGACTGGCCGACCTTGCGGGTCGGCAGACCGCCGCCGGACGCACCCGGACCGCCCGGCGCACCGGGACCGCCCGGCGCACCGGGACCGCCCTGCGCGCCCGGGCCGCCCTGCGGACCGGGACCGGTCGGAGCGCCCGGACCGCCCTGGCCGAGCTGCGGACGGCCGCCCTGCGGGGCACCGGCGGCCGGACCGCCCTGGCCGAGCGCGGCCGGACCGTTCTGGCGGCCGGGCGGCACCTGGCGCTGCTGGCGCGGCGTCGGGGTGACCCCGCGCTGCTGCTTGCCCTGGCCGGAGCCGGGCCGGCCGGCGCCGCGGCGGTCGCCCGAATTGGTGACGTCCACCGGGAGCATGACCAGCGCGGTGGTGCCGCCGGAGTCGCTGGGGCGGAGCTGGATGCGGATGCCGTGTCGCAGGGACAGGCGGCCGACCACGAAGAGGCCCATGCGGCGGGAGACCGAGACGTCCACCGTCGGCGGGTTGGCGAGGCGCTCGTTGATCTCGGCGAGGTCGTCGGGGCTCAGGCCGATGCCGGTGTCGTGGATCTCGACCAGGACGCGGCCGTCCGGCAGCGCGTGGCCGGTGACCCGGACGCGGGTCTGCGGGCTGGAGAACGAGGTGGCGTTCTCCAGCAGCTCGGCGAGCAGGTGGACGAGGTCGTTGACGACGCGGCCGGCGACCTCGGCCGACGGCACGGCGGCGAGCTCGATGCGCTCGTACTGCTCCACCTCGGAGGCGGCGGCGCGGAGCACGTCGACCAGCGGGACGGGCCTGGTCCAGCGGCGGCCCGGGTCCTCACCGGCGAGGACGAGGAGGTTTTCGCCGTTGCGGCGCATGCGGGTCGCGAGGTGGTCCAGCTTGAAGAGGTTGGCCAGCTGGTCCGGGTCCGCCTCGCGGCTCTCCAGCTCGGAGATGAGCGACAGCTGGCGCTGGATGAGGCCCTGGCTGCGGCGCGAGAGGTTGGTGAACATCGCGTTGATGTTGCCGCGCAGGAGGGCCTGCTCGGCGGCGAGGCGGACGGCCTCGCTGTGCACCATGTCGAACGCGTGGGCCACGTGGCCGATCTCGTCGGTGGAGTCGACGGCGACCGGCTCGACCGTGGTGTCGACGTCGTGCGGGTCGGCCTCGGAGAGGGTCTTGACCAGCTCGGGCAGACGGCGCTCGGCGACGTCCTCGGCCGCGGCCTGGAGGCGGGTCAGCGAGCGCACCATCGAGCGGGCGATCAGACCGGCGCCACCGAGGGCGACGAGCAGCACCAGGGCGACCGCGACACCGATGATCAGGGCGTCGGCGTCGGCCTGGGACTGGAGGTCCTGGGCCTTTCCGTCCAGGTTCTCGATGAGCTTGGACTCGATCCGGCGCTCGGCGGTGATCTTGGAGCTGGCCTTCTCGTACCAGTCCTTGTAGCTGACCGCCTCGGTCTGGCGGATGCCGCTCTGGGTGAGGATCGCGGAGGCGTAGCGGTCGGCGTCGGCGACCACCGAGTTGTAGCTCAGCTGGCTGCGCAGGTTGTCCAGGTCGTGCGCGGTGTAGATGTTGTTGAAGCTCGCGATCGCGTTGTCGTACGAGCTGCGCAGACGGATACCGAAGGACTCGTCGCTGGGGCTGAGGTCCGGGGTCTTCGGGTTGGCGAGTGCGGCGCTGATCAGGGCCCGCTGCTGCGAGGTCGCGTTCTTCGCCAGCGAGAACTGCTGGAGCGCGCGGGTGGAGACGACCAGGTCCTTGTTGTTCGACGCGAGCGCGATGTCCTGGGTGATGGACAGCAGGTCTCGGATGATCACGTCGTAGGCGGTGATCGTCGACTGGATGTTCTGGTTGTTCTGGTACGGCAGGCTGCGGGTGTCCGCGATCGAGTTCAGGTCCTTGCGGATCTGGAGCAACAGCGCCTTGCCGCCGGACAGTTCGAGGTTCTCGAACTTGTCGGAGGACGCGGTGAAGGTGCGGCTCAGGTCGTCGGTGGACTTGCGGGCCGCGACGATGTCGTCGTCCAGCGGGGCGGTCGGGTCGTGGGTGATCGGGCCGGCGCTGATGTCGCGCTCGGTCTGCAGCGCGTCCGCGAGGTTGGTCGCCTTCTTGGCCAGGTCGGACAGGTTGGCCATCTGGGCGAGTTGCTGCGAGTTCTCCATCGAGGTCTGGATGCGCAGGCCACCGAGGACCAGCGAGACCATCACGGGGAGGGCGAGCAGCGCGATCAGTCGGGTGCGGATGCGCCAGTTGCGCATCGCGAGCCGGTTCAGACCGGTGGCGCGGCGCCTGGTCAGCGAGGTCCGGAGTTTGTCCCGGGCGGACTTCCGCTCCTGCCCGTCCTCCTCCGGCCGCCCGAGGGCCTCGGGTGTCACCGGCTCGGCCGGGCCGCCGGGGGCCGCCGCCTGTTGGGGGGCTGCCACAGGCTCGCGCGACTCCGGGTTCCCCGCGGCGCCGCTACCCCTTTTGAAACGTCCCTGCACTGGCGTCGCAACCTCTGGACCGGGCGTCCCGCCGCGTCGCCACGGCCTGGACGGTGTCGAGTTTCCATCCGCCCCCCGGCCGGTCCGGGAGAGCGGGCACCGGGGTGGACCACTCCCTACCCACGGTCCGTCGCATTCCAGCACAGCCGGGGAATCCCAACAAGGGCCGCAGGTACCGGGGGTCCGGCGCTACCGACCGCTTGTGCGATCTCACTGACTGTGCGGTAACAGGACCGGAATACCGCCTTTTTCGGACACTCGCCGGATACATGCCAAGCAGACCCGGGATCGGGAAGAGTCACAGACCTTCCGGAATGCCCCTTATCGGGTGGAATGTCGGAAAGTCCCGGAGCGACGATATGTCGGATATCTGTATTTTGCTCGTCAATTTGTGAGCAAAATCACAGTCTAATGTGTAGCTTTGGTCACGGTCTCTATGGAATGAGATCTCGTAACCTGGCTGTCTCCGGAGCACGGCCCCGATCAGCCTGCCCAGAACCCCTCCGAATCAATCGGAATCCATCAGGCCGGTGCCGATCCGCCGCGGTCGGCCAGGCCATGACCACGAGGTGCTCTCGATGTCCCAGGCGAAGAACGCCACCAAGTCCACGCTGTCCTGCCGCCCCACGGCGAACCCGCGCCGGACGACGCTGGCCTCGGTCGAGGACTTCAGCACGATCCCGGGTGCCCGCAAGCCCGAGGACGTACTGACCTACGGCACCGAGCTGCCGGCCGCCACGGCCAACCCGCGCCGCACCCAGCTGATGGTCGCCCCGGTCGTCGTCCCGCAGGACTGACCCCGCACGGCACCGCACCGCACCGCGCCGAGGGCGCCGTCGTCACACCGGTGGCGGCGGCGCCCTCGGCGTCGCGCGGTGCGCGCTTCCGTCCCGACCGTCCTGAACAGGGGCAAAGCGGTCAGCCGGGGCCCCACGCGATAGCCTGGAGGCCGATTGACGGGGCCGCGCCCACTGCGGGCGGGAGCCCTCCAGCGCCCGGGCGCGCCCCGGGCGGCCGACGAAGCGAGGGGTAGCCCAGCCGTGCGCATTGCCAGGTTTTCCGTCCGGGAAGGGAGCCCTGCCGCCGGCAGCGTCTCCTTCGGCGTAGTGGAGGGCGACCCTTCCCGGCCCGAGTCGCTGGTCGTCCACGCGCTGGCCGGCCACCCGTTCGGCCAGCCCCAGCCCACCGGCGAGAGCTACCGCTTCCAGGACGTCCGGCTGCTCAGCCCGATGCTCCCGAACAAGATCGTGGCGGTCGGCCGCAACTACGCGGCGCACGCGGCGGAGCTGGGCAACGACGTCCCGGACGTCCCGCTCACCTTCTTCAAGCCGTCCACCTCGGTGATCGGCCCGACCGAGAGCATCGCCTACCCGCCGTTCTCCTCGGACGTCCACCACGAGGCCGAACTCGCCGTGGTGATCGGCCGGATGTGCCGCGAGGTGCCGCTGGACCGGGTGCCCGAGGTGATCCTCGGCTACACCTGCGCCAACGACGTCACCGCCCGGGACGTCCAGCAGCGCGAGGGCCAGTGGGCCCGGGCCAAGGGCTTCGACACGGCCTGCCCGCTGGGCCCGTGGATCGAGACCGACCTCGACCCGAGCGACCTCGCGATCACCTGCACGGTCAACGGCGAGCTCCGCCAGACCGGCCGCACCTCCCTGATGGTCCGCTCGGTCGCCGAGCTGGTCGTCCACATCTCCGAGGCCATGACGCTGCTGCCCGGCGACGTCATCCTCACCGGCACGCCCGCAGGGGTGGGCCCCCTCAACGTCGGCGACGAGGTCGCCGTCTCCATCGAAGGCATCGGCACTCTCACCAACAAGGTGATCAAGCGTGGCTAACACTGACCCGGCCGTCCGGGTTCGCTTCTGTCCCTCCCCGACCGGCAACCCCCACGTGGGCATGGTCCGCACGGCCCTGTTCAACTGGGCCTACGCCCGCCACAACGGCGGCACGCTGGTCTTCCGGATCGAGGACACCGACTCCGCCCGCGACTCCGAGGAGTCGTACAACCAGCTGCTCGACGCGATGCGCTGGCTCGGCCTGGACTGGGACGAGGGCCCCGAGGTCGGCGGTCCGGACGCGCCGTACCGGCAGTCGCAGCGGATGGACATCTACGCCGATGTCGCCCGCCGCCTGCACGAGGCCGGCCACGCCTACCACTGCTACTGCTCCACCGAGGAGCTGGACGCCCGCCGCGAGGCCGCCCGCGCGGCCGGCAAGCCCTCCGGCTACGACGGCCACTGCCGCGAGCTGACGGACGAGCAGGTCGCCGTCTACAAGCTGGAGAAGCGCGAGCCGATCCTGCGCTTCCGGATGCCCGACAAGACCCTCTCCTTCGACGACCTGGTGCGCGGCACGCTCACCTTCGAGCCGGAGAACGTCCCGGACTACGGCATCGTCCGGGCCAACGGCGCCCCGCTGTACACCCTGGTCAACCCGGTGGACGACGCCCTGATGGGCATCACCCACGTGCTGCGCGGCGAGGACCTGCTGTCCTCCACCCCGCGGCAGATCGCGCTGTACGCCGCGCTCGCCGAGATCGGCGTCGGCGACGGCACCACCCCGCGCTTCGGCCACCTGCCGTACGTGATGGGCGAGGGCAACAAGAAGCTCTCCAAGCGCGACCCGCAGTCCTCGCTCAACCTGTACCGCGAGCGCGGCTTCATCCGCGAGGGCCTGCTCAACTACCTGTCCCTGCTGGGCTGGTCGCTGGCCGAGGACCGCGACCTGTTCGACATGGACGAGATGGTCGCCGCCTTCGACGTCGCCAAGGTGAACGCCAACCCGGCCCGCTTCGACCTGAAGAAGTGCGAGGCGATCAACGCCGAGCACGTCCGCCGGCTGGCCCCGGAGGACTTCGTCCGCCGTCTGGTGCCGTTCCTCCAGGGCGCCGAGCTGCTGCCGGCCGAGCCCACCGCCGAGCAGCTGGACCTGCTCGCCAAGGTGGCGCCGCTCACCCAGGAGCGGATGGTCGTGCTGAGCGAGATCGTGAACATGGCCGGCTTCCTGTTCGTGGCGCCGGAGAAGTTCGCCCTCGACCCGGACGACGCCGCCAAGGTGCTGACCGCGGACTCCCGCCCGGTGCTGGAGGCCAGCATCAAGGCGCTGGAGGAGCTCGCGGACTTCACCCCGGAGCCGATCCAGGCCGCGCTGCGCGAGGCGCTGGTGGAGGGGCTGGGCATCAAGCCCAAGTTCGCCTTCACGCCGCTGCGGGTGGCCGTCACCGGCCGGCGGGTCTCCCCGCCGCTGTTCGAGTCCATGGAGTTGCTGGGCCGCCCGGAGACGCTGCGACGGCTGCGCGCCGCCCTGGACGCCCTCCCGGCCGCCTGAGGCGCCCTCCTGGGCGCTCTCTGACGGATCCCTGCCGGACCGGCCCTCCACGGGCCGCCGAGCAGGCCGCGGGCCCGGCCTCGTGCC
>NZ_JBHUAL010000321.1:0-6243 GCF_042789775.1 Kitasatospora sp. NPDC056800
GCGGACGACCGCCGGGCCCCTTCCGCATCCGCCGTCAGCCCTCCAGGAAGGCCTTGAGCGCGCTCGCCAGCAGGTACGGGTCCTCCGCGCCGCACAGCTCGCGCGCCGAGTGCATGGAGAGCGCCGCGATGCCGCAGTCCACCGTCTTGATGCCCAGCCGCGCCGCCGTGATCGGGCCGATCGTCGTACCGCAGGGCATGGCGTTGTTGGAGACGAAGGTCTGCCACGGCACGCCCGCCTTCTCGCAGGCGGCCGCGAACACCGCCCGCCCGACGCCGTCGGTCGCGTAGCGGTTGTTGACGTTGACCTTGAGGATCGGCCCGCCGTTCGGCATCGGGTGGTGGCCCGGCTCGTGCCGCTCGCTGTAGTTCGGGTGGACGGCGTGGCCCATGTCCGAGGAGAGGCAGACGGTGCCGGCGAGGGCCCGGGCCCGGTCCTCGGTGGTGCCGCCGCGCGCGTGCACCGTCCGGTCCAGCACGGTGCCGAGCAGCGGGCTCTGCGCGCCGGTGTCGGACTCGCTGCCGGTCTCCTCGTGGTCGAAGGCGGCCAGCACCGGGATGTACGGCAGGCTGGCGGCGCCCTCGGCGGTGGCGACGGCGGCGAGCGCGGCGGTGGCCGCGTGCACCGAGAGCAGGTTGTCCAGGCGCGGGGCGGCCAGCAGTTCGCGGTCGCGGCCCAGGTAGGAGGCGGGCTGGACGTCGTGGGTCATGAGGTCCCAGCCGACCACGTCGGCGGCGTCCAGACCGGCCCGCTGGGCGACGTAGGAGATCAGCGCACCCTCGTCGACCGGGCCGAGGCCCCAGATCGGGGTGAGGTGGCGCTGCTTGTCGAGCTTCATGCCCTCGTTGACCTGGCGGTCCAGGTGGATGGCGAGCTGCGGCACGCGCAGCAGCGGCTCGTCCAGCTGGACCAGCCGGGCGGT
Source organism: Kitasatospora sp. NPDC056800 (assembly GCF_042789775.1). NCBI lineage: Bacteria > Bacillati > Actinomycetota > Actinomycetes > Kitasatosporales > Streptomycetaceae > Kitasatospora > Kitasatospora sp. NPDC056800. The sequence goes on from NZ_JBHUAL010000321.1 coordinate 923, forward strand.
GCCGTCCTTGAGCGCGAGCCGGCCGGAGAGGCCGAGGTCGCGGTCCAGCCAGGTGTTCAGCGGGACGCCGCCGTAGATCTCCACGGCGACCTGCCGCCAGCCCTCCGAGCCGGTGTCCGGCACGGGCTTGACCCGCAGGTTGGGCGAGTCGGTGTGGGTGCCGACGATCCGGAACGGCGTCTCGGGGCCCGCTCCCTCCGGCAGGTACCAGGCGATCAGCGCGCCCCCGCGGATCAGGTAGCGCCCGCCGGCCGCGTCGTCCCACGCGTCCGTCTCGGCGACCTGCCGGAAGCCCGCCTTCTCCAGCCGCTCCGCGGCGCTCGCCACCGCGTGGTACGGGGAGGGTGAGGTGCCGAGGAACGCGATCAGGTCGTCGCTGTGCGTCCGGTCGAAGAATGCCTGGCGGGCGGCGGTCGACATGCTGCTCCTGGGTCGAGTGAGGGCCGAAGCCGGATGGGGAGTCGGCTTCGCACCTGAGCATATGCCCGTACACGGACAGGGCATTCGGAACACCTGGTTCGGTGCACGACCCGGACACGACCGTGAACCGCCGCGCACGGTCGGAGCTTTCCGCCGCCGGACGCCCGCCCGGACGCACACCCGGACCACGGCCCCGGACGCCCGCCCCGGCCACGGCCCCGGACGCACCGAAGGGCCCGGTGGCAGCCGGGCCCTTCGGTGCGAGGGTGTGTCAGGCGGTTCGAGGGGTGCGCGGGCCCGGACGGGCCCGGCGGTCCCGGACGGGCCTAGAAGGCCTCCTCCGCCAGGTCCATGATCTCGTTGTCGATGCCCTCGGCGATCAGGCGCTGCGGGGTGACGGTCGGCAGGACGTTCTTGGCGAAGAAGCGGGCCGCCGCGACCTTGCCCTGGTAGAACGGGACGTCCTTCTCGGAGGCGCCGGCCTCCAGCTTGGCCAGGGCCACCACGGCCTGGCGCAGCAGCAGCCAGCCGACCACGACGTCGCCGGAGACCATCAGCAGGCGGGTGGTGTTCAGGCCCACCTTGTACATGTTCTTGACGTCCTGCTCGACCGAGGTCAGGTCGGCGATCAGCTTGCCGACGATGGCCGCCAGGTCCTCGGCGGCCTTGCCGAGCAGCTTGCGCTCGGCGGCCAGGGCGTCGCCGCCGGCGGCCGAGTCGACGAACTTCTGGATCTGCTCGGACAGCGCGGTCAGCGCCTGGCCGCCGTCCTTGACGATCTTGCGGAAGAAGAAGTCCTGGCCCTGGATCGCCGTGGTGCCCTCGTACAGGGTGTCGATCTTGGCGTCCCGGATGTACTGCTCGATCGGGTACTCCTGGAGGTACCCGGAGCCGCCGAAGGTCTGCAGCGACTGGGCGAGCTGCTCGTAGGACTTCTCCGAGCCGTAGCCCTTGACGATCGGCAGCAGCAGGTCGTTGAGGCGCTCGGCGGCCTCGTCGTGCTCGCCGCGCAGCTTGGCGGCCATCATGTCGTCCTGGGTGGACGCGGTGAACAGCACCAGCGCGCGCATGCCCTCGGCGTAGGCCTTCTGGGTCAGCAGCGAGCGGCGCACGTCCGGGTGGTGGGTGATGGTGACGCGCGGGGCGGTCTTGTCCAGGAACTGCGAGATGTCGGCGCCCTGCACGCGCTCCTTGGCGTACTCCAGGGCGTTCAGGTAGCCGGTGGAGAGGGTGGCGATGGCCTTCGTGCCGACCATCATCCGGGCGAACTCGATGATCTTGAACATCTGGCGGATGCCGTCGACCTTGTCGCCGAGCAGCCAGCCCTTGGCCGGGTGCTTGGCGCCGAAGGTCATCTCGCAGGTGTTCGAGGCCTTGAGGCCCATCTTGTGCTCGACGTTGGTGGCGTAGACGCCGTTGCGCTCGCCCAGCTCGCCGGTCTCCCAGTCGAAGTCGAACTTGGGGACGATGAACAGGCCCAGGCCCTTGGTGCCCGGCTTGCCGCCCTCGGGGCGGGCCAGCACCATGTGGATGATGTTCTCGGACATGTCGTGCTCGCCCGAGGTGATGAAGCGCTTGACGCCCTCGATGTGCCAGGAGCCGTCCTCCTGCTGGATCGCCTTGGTGCGGCCGGCGCCCACGTCGGAGCCCGCGTCGGGCTCGGTGAGGACCATGGTGGAGCCCCACAGGCGGTCGGTCATCCGCTTGGCGACCTCGAGCTGCTCCTCGGTGCCCTCCTCGGCGATGACACCGGCGAAGGCCGGGCCGGAGGAGTACATCCAGATGGCCGGGTTGGAGCCCAGGATCTGCTCGGCGAAGGCCCAGATCAGCGAGTTCGGGGTGACCTGGCCGCCGATCGACTCCGGGATGCCCAGGCGCCACCACTCGGCGTCCATGAAGGTCTGGTAGCTCTTCTTGAAGGTGGCCGGGATCGGCGCGGTGCTGGTCTCCGGGTCGAAGACCGGCGGGTTGCGGTCGGTGTCGGCGTAGGACGCCGCGAGGTCGTTCTCAGCGAGGCGCGCGATCTCGCTGAGGATGTTCTTCGCGGTCTCGACGTCCATGTCCGCGAACGGTCCGGTGCCGTACACCTGCTCGCGGCCGAACACCTCGAAGAGGTTGAACTCCACGTCCCGCAGGTTGGACTTGTAGTGACCCATGGCCGTTATCTCCGGTTCGTCGCTTCCGGGAGACCGCCGCGTTCCGGCGTCCCGTACCCACCAGTAGGCATCATGATGCTACCCAGCGGTAACTTGGGCAAGCCCCCGCCGGCGAATCCGCTATGAACGTGGTCACGTCCCACAGCCGACGCGGCCACTCCTTGTCAGGATCGGTGCCAGCGGAGAGGGGTGCGCTCCCGCTAGCCTGTCCGTGTGTACGGATATGACCAGAACACATACCCGGGCGACCCCTACCAGCAGCAGGCGGGACCGCAGCAGGGCATGAACGGCATGCCCGGACCCGACGCCTACGGCGGGCAGTCGCAGGCCCCCCAGCAGTCCCTGTACCCCGAACCCTCGCCGCCCTCACTCGCGGACGCCGTCCGGGCCTTCACCACCGGCTCGATGGCGGTCGAGGACTTCCAGGCGATCTTCATCACCTCGAAGGTGCACTGCCCCCGCGGCGACCGCCCCGGCTTCCTGGCGCTGCACAACACCCCGACGCCGGTGATCCCGATGTTCAGCTCGCTGAAGGAGCTGCGCCGCTACGCCGGCAAGGACTCCAAGCACTTCACCGTCACCGGCGCCGAGGTTCTGGACCTGCTGCCGACCGGCTACGGCTTCGCGCTGGACATGGAGGGCGAGCACCGGATGGTGTTCGACGCCAAGGCCGTCGAGCAGATGGTCGACTTCACGATGCGCCGGATGTACGGCTGAGCCATGCTGGACGAGGAGCCCCGCGCTCCTTCGTCACTACATAGTTCAACTTTCAACTTGCTTGTTGTTGAGGATTGAACTAATCTCATGGATGTAGGCCAGACACCCCCCGAAGGAGGCCGACATGCCCGCCGTGACCGTCGACAACCCGCTGACCCTCCCGCGCGTCACCACGCCGGACCCCGCCGTCACGAGCGCACGGCCGGTCCTCACCGTGGCGACCGCCCCCGAGGGCTACGAGGGCGAGGGCTTCCCCGTCCGCCGCGCCTTCGCCAGGATCAACCAGAAGTACCTCGACCCGTTCATCATGATGGACCAGATGGGCGAGGTGGACTACGCGGCCGGCGAGCCCAAGGGCACCCCCTGGCACCCGCACCGCGGCTTCGAGACCGTCACGTACATCATCGACGGAACGTTCATCCACCGGGACTCGCACGGCGGTGGCGGCACCATCACCGACGGCGACACCCAGTGGATGACGGCCGGCTCCGGCCTGCTGCACATCGAGACCCCGCCGGAGTCCCTGGTGCAGTCCGGCGGCCTCTTCCACGGCCTCCAGCTGTGGGTCAACCTGCCCGCCTCGGACAAGATGATCACCCCGAAGTACCAGGACATCCGCGGCGGCAGCGTCAAGCTGCTCAGCACCGAGGACGGTGGCGCGCTCCTGCGCGTCATCGCCGGCGAGCTGGACGGCCACCAGGGCCCGGGCACCACCTTCACCCCGATCACCATGATCCACGCCTCGATCAACCCCGGCGCCCAGATCACCCTGCCCTGGCGCGCCGACTTCAACGCCCTCGCGTACGGCCTCGCCGGCAACGGCTCGGCCGGCACCGAGCACCGCCCCTTCCACCGGGGCCAGGCCGTCGTCTTCGGCGACGGCGACTCGATCACCCTGCGCGCCGACGAGAAGCAGGACTCCCGCGACAACAACTTCGAGGTCGTCCTCCTCGGCGGCCTCCCGATCCGCGAACCCGTCGCCCACTACGGCCCGTTCGTGATGAACAGCCACCGCGAGCTCCAGCAGGCCATGGAGGACTTCCAGGCCGGCCGCCTCGGCACCATCCCCGCCGACGGCCACTGAGCCCGCCCGCTCGCGAGGGCCCGGACCGCACCCGGTCCGGGCCCTCGCGCGTCCACCGCCTACAGCAGCGCGTACAGGGCCGAGGCGTCGTCGTGCGTCTTGCCGCGCGGCCAGCGCTCGCAGCCGGCGTCCGCCCGCTCCACCGCCCGGACCTGGGCGATCAGCTCGCCCGGCCCGGACTCGGCGAGCAGCCGCAGCACGTCGCCCCAACTGCCCAGCCCGAAGCGCTCGGTGTAGCGCGAGGCGCCGTCGGTGAGGGCGGCCAGCGCGTGCAGCCGGTCCAGCCGGACGGAGCCGGTCTCGGCGTGCTCGGCCGCCCGCGGGCTGGCGGCGGCGATCCACGGGCCGTTGCCCCGGTTGCGGGCGGCGCGCACGGCCAGCACGTACTCCAGGTGCAGCGCGGCCCGCTCGGCCGAGCCGGGGACGGTCTCCCAGACCTGCCGGCGCAGCTCCTCGCCGCCGGGGAAGCGCTGGTTGTCCCCGATCACCTTCGGCGGGCCGTCCTTGAACTCCAGCACCAGCAGGGAGTCGCCGAGCACCAGGTACTCCAGCGCCTCGCCGTGCCGCCGGGCCGCGACGACCATCGCGGCGGGGGTGTTCGGGTGGGCCAGGTCGCAGCGGCCGCCGTGCAGCGCGGCCGTCTCCACGATGGCGTCGGCCAGACAGTCGGCGATCGAGCGGTCCGCCCGGTCGGTGAGCCGGGCGAGCAGGTGCACGCCCAGCCGGCGCACGTACCAGGCCGTCCCGTGCCGGCACCCGGACTCCAGGCCGACCGGCGAGCTCGCGCCGTCCAGCAGGACCAGCGCCTCCGGCGAGGCCACCGCGAAGTCCTCGCTCTCGCGGTCGGGCCGCCGTGCTTCCCCTGCGAGCTGTAGCTGCATCCCGACAGTGTGGCCGCCGCCCCCGGCCCGCGCCCAGACCCGTGCGCCGGTGTGGCGCGGGCC
>NZ_JBHUAL010000322.1:0-6195 GCF_042789775.1 Kitasatospora sp. NPDC056800
GCACGAACCGGAAGTGGTGTTTCAGAGGATTGGCCACCGCGGGACCGTCCGCGCAGATGCGTGTCCGGTGCTCCCTGCCAGGCAGCTCGAAGAACACTAGACCTCTGGAGTCGCCGGGTCAAGTGGCGCAACCGAATTCTCGGTGCCCTCCTCCGCCGGCAGCTGGAAGGCCAGGACGGCGACGTCGTCGTCGTGCTCGGAGGTCACGCCCATCGCCCGCAGCAGCCGGGCGCAGATCACCTCGGGGGCGCCGATCGCACCGGTCAGGGTGCGGGCCAGGAGGTCGAGGCCCTGGTCGATGTCCTCGTCCCGGCGCTCGACCAGTCCGTCGGTATAGAGGACACCGGTCGTACCGGGGAGCAGGCGCAGGGTGTGGGAGACGTGCAGGCCGCCGCCGGTGCCGAGCGGCGGGCCGTTCTGCTCCTCGCTGCGCAGGATGGTGCCGTCCGGGCAGCGCAGCAGGACGGGGAGGTGTCCGGCGGAGGCGTAGGAGAGGGTGCGGCGCCGCGGGTCCCAGACGGCGTAGGTGCAGGTGGCGATCTGGTTGGCGTCGATCTCCATGGCGAGGCCGTCGAGCAGGCGCATCACCTCGTGCGGCGGGAGGTCGAGGCGGGCGTAGGCGCGGACCGCCGTCCGCAGCTGGCCCATGACGGCGGCGGCACGCAGGCCGCGGCCCATGACGTCGCCGATGACGAGTGCCGTGCGCCCGCCGTCGATGGCGATGACGTCGTACCAGTCGCCGCCGACCGCGGCCTCGGCGCCGCCCGGCTGGTAGGTGGCGGCGACCCGCAGGCCGGCCGGCTGGTCGAGCTTCTGCGGGAGCAGGCTGCGCTGGAGGGTGACGGCGGCCTCGCGCTGGCGGCGTTCCGCTTCGCGCAGGCGGGCCGCGGCGAGGACCTGGTCGGTGACCTCGGCGGCGAAGATCAGCACGCCGGCGGGCGGTCCCTCTGCGGGGGCGCCGCCGCCCTCCCCCATGCCGAGCGGGACGCAGGAGACGTTGTAGTAGCGGTTGCCGGTGAGGCCGAGGATGCAGCGGGCCTTGACGCTGCGCGGGCGGCCGCCGCGGATGACCTGGTCCATCAGGGGCAGGACGCCCATGGTGGCGAGTTCGGGGAGCGCCTCGGCGGCCGGCAGGCCGGTGGGGCGTTCGCCGAAGAGTTCGCGGTAGGCGCGGTTGGCGTAGCCGAGCTGGTGGAGCGGGCCGTAGGTGACGGCGACCGGGGCGGGGATGCGGTTGAGGACCTCGCGCAGGTTCTGCGGCTTGTGCGGATCGGGGAGCTCCGCGGTGGCGGCGGGGCCGGCCGGGTCGCGGGGGCCGGGCACGACGACGCCCTCGGGGCAGGGCGCACCGTCCTCGGTGCCGGTCCCGGGGGGCGGGAGGGCACGCCAGGGGACTCCGGCGAGCCGGGCGCTCCAGCGCATGAGGTTCAAACGACGGCCGCTTCCTCGTTTTCCAGGCATATCATCACTTTTTGTGTGCGCAGCAGCACACGGGGTAATGACCAGGTCGGGCTGATCCTGTCAGGCGGAGGCCCGGTTCCGGAAGTCGCGCGCCCGGCGTGGCCGCCCGATCCGCCGTCCGACCCACTCCCCGGTTCGCCGTCCGGTCGGCCGCCGGCCCGAGTCGGCGGCCGCGGTCACCGGGGAGCATCGGGGCCGGCGTCGGACGGCCGTCCGGGCTCGGGGCCGAACCCCTCCTCGAAGGCCGAACGCGGGTGCTCCATCGCACCCAGCGAGACCGGCTCGCGGGAGAACACCCCACCCAGCACCCAGTCCATCAGCACCCGCACCCGGCGCTCGGTGCTCGGCAGCCGCCGCAGGTGCCGGGCCCGGTGCAGCCACCAGGCCCGGCGGCCGGTGAGCCTGCCGCCGCGCCGGGTGTGGGCGACGGCCCGGTGCGGGCCGAGCGAGGTCGAGCAGGCGGCGGGGCCGGGCCGGTAGTCGGCCAGGCCCGGGGCGTGCGGGCCGCCGTCCAGGGCCACCACGACGTTGCGGGCGAGCAGCTCGGCCTGGGCGAAGGCGTGCTGGGCGTTGGGGGCGCAGGGGGCGCCGTCCGCGTTCGGGTCCGGTACGGCGGCGCAGTCGCCGGCCGCCCAGACGCCGGGCAGGGCGCGCCCGTCCGGTCCGACGGCCTGCAGGGTCGCCAGGCACCGCACCCGGCCGAGGGTGTCCAGCGGCAGGTCGGTCGCGCGCAGCAGCGGGGACGGCCGGACGCCCGCCGTCCAGACCAGCGTGCGGGCGCCGAAGCGGCTGCCGTCGGAGAGTGCCACGACCCGGTCGGCGGCGGACTCCAGGGTGGTGCTCAGCCGGATGTCGACGCCGCGTTCGCGCAGCTCCCCCAGGGTGTGCCGGGCGAGTTCGGGCGACTCCTCGGCGAGGATCCGCCCGGTCGCCTCGACCAGCACCCAGCGCAGGTCCTCGGCGCGGACGTTGTGGTAGCCGCGCACGGCGGTGCGGGCCATGTCCTCCAGTTCGGCGAGCGCGCCGACGCCCGCGTAGCCGGCGCCGACGAAGACGAAGGTGAGCGCGGCCTGGCGCAGCGCCGGGTCGCGGGTGGCGGAGGCGAGGTCGAGCTGCTCCAGGACGTGGTTGCGCAGGCCCACCGCCTCGCCGACGGTGGAGAAGCCGAGGCCGTGCTCGGCGAGGCCGGGCACCGGCGCCGTGCGGGAGACCGATCCGGGGGCCACCACGAGGACGTCGTAAGGGAGTTCGACCGGGGCGGGGGGTTCGCCGGGGCCCGCTGCGTCGGCCAGGGCGCGCCGGGCGGCGTGTTCGATCCGGGTGATCCGGGCGGTGAGCACCCGGCAGTCCGGCAGGACCCGGCGCAGCGGGACGACCACGTGTCTCGGGTCGATCGAGCCGGCCGCCACCTCGGCCAGCAGCGGGTGGTAGGTGAAGTACGCCTGGGGCTCGACGACGGTGATCTCCGCCTCGCCGCGCCGAAGCCGTTCCCGCAGGGCGCGCTGGAGGTGGAGTGCGGCGGCCGTTCCGGCGCAGCCGCCGCCGGCGATCAGGATCCTGATGGTGCGCCTCCTGCCGATGCGACGTTTCGTCCCGGCCACCCCGCGGCCGGGGGTGTCCCCCATCACGCCCCCTATGAAGGACCGGCGGGGGTCGTCTTGTCCACAGTCCGTACGGGGCTGGTTGCGACGCGAGTGACCGTCGTGGCCAGTTGTGCCTACTGGGCGACTTTCTGACGCACTTTCGGCCTCGGAGAGTGGTGAACTATGGTCGGATTGTGTACCGGGGCGGCCGTCGCCATGACAATCGGCGGCGACGCACCGTGGAGCGGCCACTACGGCCAGTTCCAGCGTTGGCGTGAGAACCCGACTGGGGGACGGTCATCCGGGGAAGGGTAGTTCCCGGACAGGGCCCCGGTCGGTGCCGACGCGCCGAGCCGGACGTGGACCCGGCACGGCGGCACGAACCGTGGTCACCGGATCGGGACGGGCGGCACGAGCATGGGTCATCGGGTCACTTCTGACGGGCCGAGCTGCACCGGGGGGTGCAGGGGCGGGCGACGACAGGGTCCGGTTTCGGACGCCTGCGGGGGAGAGTTGGGATGATGGATCAGGAGCAGGTATTGGGGCGGGCGGGTGCGTCGCAGGTCGGACCGGGCATGGTCCCCGAGCAGCGCGGCCCGGTGGACCTGCCGCAGGGCGGGACGGCACCGGCCGGTCTGGCCCGGGCGGCCGTCCCGTACCGGGTCGAGCCAGCGCCGGCCGCCGTGCCGGTGCCGGGGGCCCGGTTGCGGGTGGACGCCCGGCGGAACCTGGAGAGCGTGCTGCGGGCGGCGCGCGAGGTGTTCGGCGAGTTCGGCTACGGCGCGCCGATGGAGGAGGTGGCGCGCCGGGCCGGGGTCGGGGTCGGCACCGTCTACCGGCGCTTCCCGAGCAAGGAGGTGCTGGTCCAGCGGATCGCCGCCGAGGAGGTGGCGTGGCTGACCGCGCAGGCGCGGGAGTCGCTGTACGGCGGTGACGGCGCCTGGGAGGCGCTGGCCGGCTACCTGGCCCGCGCGGTGAGCAGCGGCGCCGGGCGGCTGCTGCCGCCGGAGGCGTTCCGGTACGCGGAGGAGCTGGGCCGGGTGCCCGAGCAGCGGGCGTCGGAGCAGCCGGCCGCGGTCCGCTTCGACCTGCGCGGCGAGGAGGCCCGTTCCGGCGGGGCGGTCGAGCCGTCGGCGGCCGACGCCGATCCCCGGCTGCTGCTCCAGCTGCTGGCCGCGCTGGTGGCGCGGGCCGGTGCGGCGGGCGAACTGCGGCCGGGCGTCACGGTGTCGGACGTGGTGCTGGTGCTGACGGCCTCGGTGCCGGTGCACGCGGCCCGTCCGTCGGTCTCCGCGCCGACGGCCGTCGGTTTCTCGCCGATTTCTCCGCAGACGGAGGGCCAGCCGGTCGCCGGGCCCTCGGACCGGCTGCTGCAGATCCTGTTGGACGGCCTGCGGGAGCGCTGACGCCCGTCGGCCGGCCGGGCCGCCACGCCGGACGGGCACGGGAGTTGGGAGGAGGACCGGCGCGCGACCCGAGTGCGCGCGCCGGGGTGCGGGAGTCGCACACCCCACCACCGCACGCTGGGCGAACGCCCCCGCGACGGCCCCTCGGAGGAGTGGAAGGCGACCGGTCCGGCTACCGCCGATCCCTGCGCTATGCCATCCTTTGCCCGTGGTTGGAGCCAATGTCCCGATGCGCGCCGTTCGCGCGCCGTCGGCGCCGTACGCCGGGGAACCGTGCGCCTACGCACTCCCGCGCGCCCTGCCACACTACGGGGGCTGTCGTGGAATCTGGGGTCCGTTGTGAGCGCCGAGGAACAGAACGACTACGGGTACGGCCTCGACTTCGGGGGCCGCTCCGGTGAGACCGCCGAGGGGTCCGCCGCGGGCCCCTGCAGTCTCGGCAGCGCCGGCGGGACGGCCCAAGTGCCGGGCGCCGCAGCGGGTTCGGCCGCCGGACACGTCCCCGACCAGGCCGGGATGCCCAGCCGCGAGACGCTCTCCGCCTCCGCCGCCGCACTGCCCCCGGGCCGGGTGCCCGGGCAGGCCCCGGCGGGCCGGGGCGGCGTCGCCCCCGAGGCGTTCGTCGGCGAACCGTTCACCGGCGACGGCCGCACCGCCCGGCCGACCGTGCCCGCCCCCGCCGACCCGGTGGACGGCGAGCGCCCGGCCTCCGACTCCGAGTTGACCGCCCGGGTGCGGGCCGGCGACGACACCGCGTACGAGGAGATCTACCGCCGGCACGCCGACTCGGTGCGCCGCTACGCCCGCACCTGCTGCCGGGACAGCTTCACCGCCGAGGACCTCGCGGGCGAGGTCTTCGCCCGCACCCTGCAGGCGCTGCGGGCGGGCAAGGGCCCCGAGTTCGCCGTCCGCGCGTACCTGCTGACCGCCGTGCGCAACGTCGCCGCCGCCTGGCACCGCAGCGAGCGGCGCGAGCAACTCGTCGACGACTTCGCCGTGTTCGCGCAGACCTCGGCCGCCGTGGTCGACTTCGACCTCGCCGACCCGGGCGCCGACGCCTGGGCGATGGCGATGGCCGACCAGCGGATGGTCATGCAGGCCTACGCCGAACTGCCCGAGGACGACCGGATGGTGCTCTGGCACACCGAGGTCGAGCGGGAGTCCCCGAAGACCGTCGCGGTGATGCTCGGCAAGACCGCCAACGCCACCGCCGTCCAGGCCCACCGGGCCCGCGACCGGCTCGCCGCCGCGTTCCTCCAGGCGCACGTCTCGGGCAGCCAGGACAGCGCCTGCGAGGCGTACGCCAACCGGCTCGGCGCGTACGCGCGCGGCTCGCTGCGCAAGCGGGCCTCGGCGGAGGTCGGCCGGCACCTCACTGAGTGCGACCGCTGCACGGCCGCCTGCCTGGAACTGACCGAGATCAACACCGGGCTGCGCGCCCTGCTGCCCGGCGGGGTGCTGGTCTGGATCGGCGTCGGCGGGTTCGGCGCCGCCGCGGCCGCCGTGGGCGGTGCCGCCGCCGTCGGCGGTGCGGCAGCGGCCGGGACGGCCGCCGCGACCTCCGGGTCCGCGGGAGCCGCGGGCGCTGCGGGCTCGGCCGGTGCGGCCGGTGCGGCCGGTGCGGCCTCCGGCGGGGGCGGGGCCGGCGCCGCCGCGGCCGGCGAGGGCCTGGGCACCGCCGCCAAGGCCGGGATCGCCGCCGCCATCGCGGTCGCCGCGGCCGCCGTCGCCGCGTACGCGCTCAC
>NZ_JBHUAL010000323.1:0-6180 GCF_042789775.1 Kitasatospora sp. NPDC056800
GGGCGGTCAGGTGGCCAGGAAGCGCTCCCGGTGGACCTGTTCGGGCGGCACCCCTGCGGAAGCGGCGGTGCGCAGCACGGCGTCGACCAGGGGCGGCGGGCCGCAGACGTACAGGTCCGGTGCGGCGCCGCCGAGTTCGGGCAGGGCGGCGGCCAGCAGGTCGGCCGGGGTGCCGGTCGGGCCGGACCAGCCGGGGCCGGGCCCGCGGACGCAGACCTCGTACCGGAAGCCGGGCAACTCGGCGGCTACGGCGGCGAGTTCGTCCAGTCCGAAGACGTCCCGCGGCTCGTTGACGCCGAGGAGCAGCCGGGCGGGTTGCGGATCCCGCCACTCGGCCATCCGGCGGACCATCGCCAGCAGCGGGGCCAGGCCGGTGCCGCCGGCCAGGAACCAGCGCGGCCGCAGGCCGGTCTCGTGCAGGCCGAAGGCGCCCTGCGGGCCGTGCACGGTGAGCCGGTCGCCCGGGCGGGCCCGGTCGGCGAGGTAGGAGGAGAAGTGCCCGCCCTCCCGCAGCCGGACGTAGAACTCCAGCCGGCCCTCCCAGTTGCCGGTGTTGGCGGGGGAGTAGGCGCGCTTCACCTCGCCGCCGGGTGTCTGGAGCTCCATGAACTGCCCCGGGTCGAACTGGCAGTCCGGGTCGTCGAGGCGCAGCTCCAGCCGCACGGTGTCCGGGGTGACCGGGTCCACCGCCGTGACGGTGGCCGCGCGGACCGGGACGGCGCCGTGCAGGACGCGGGCCTGCTCGTACGGCAGGGCGGTGGTCAGCGGACCGCGCGGGAAGGTGCGGCAGAGCAGCACCTCGCCGCGCTCGCGCCCGTCCGGTGGGAGGGCCTGTTCGCTGTGCGGCCCGAGGTCGTACGGTCCGTCGGTGACGGAGGCGTGGCAGGAGCCGCAGGTGCCCCGGCGGCAGGAGGCGGGCAGGGCGGCGCCGGCCTCCGCCGCGGCCTCCAGGACGCTGCGGCCAGGGGCGCAGTCGAACTCCAGCCGGCCGCCGTCGGTGGTGGTGAGGGTGACGGGGTGGGCGTGCCCCGCGCTCACGACGCCGTCCGTTCGAGCGCGGCGGCCAGGTCGGCCGCCGGGTCGCCGGCCACCCGCAGGCCGAACCGCTTCACCAGCTCGTCGACCAGGGCGGGGGTGAGGAAGCCGGGCAGCGAGGGGCCGAGGTGGATGTCGCGGATGCCCAGCGCGAGCAGGGTGAGCAGCACCGCGACGGCCTTCTGCTCGGTCCAGGACAGCGCCAGGGTGAGCGGCAGGTCGTTGATGTCGCACTCGAAGGCGTCGGCGAGCGCGGTGGCGATCCGGATGGCGGAGTAGGTGTCGTTGCACTGGCCGAGGTCGAGCAGCCGGGGGAGGCCCGCGATCTCGCCGAAGTCGTGCCGGTGGAAGCGGTACTTGGCGCAGCCGAGGGTGAGTACCACGCTGTCGCGGGGCGCGCCGAGGGCGAGGTCGGTGTAGTAGTCGCGGCCGGGGGTGGGGCCGTCGCAGCCGCCGATCAGGAAGAAGTGCCGGATGTCGCCCTGCCGCACCGCGTGGACGACCTGGTCGGCGACCGCGAGCACGGCGTCCCGGCCGAAGCCGACGGTGACGGCCTCCTCCTCGGCGGCGGTCTCCGGGAAGCCGGGCAGGGCGTGGGCGGCCTGGATCAGCGGGCGGAAGTCGTGGTCGGCGAGGTGCCGGACGCCGGGCCAGCCGACCGGTCCGGCGGTGAAGATCCGGCGGCGGTAGGCGGCGTGCGGCTCGATGACGCAGTTGGAGGTCATCAGGACCGGGCCGGGGAAGGCGGCGAAGTCCCGCTGCTGGTCCTGCCAGGCGCCGCCGTAGTTGCCGGCCAGGTGCGGGTGGGCCTTGAGCAGCGGGTAGGCGTGGGCGGGGAGCATCTCGCCGTGGGTGTAGACGTTGATGCCCTGGCCCCTGGTCTGCACCAGGAGGGCCTCCAGGTCCCGCAGGTCGTGGCCGCTGACCAGGACGGCCTTTCCGGCGACCGGGGTGGTGCGGACGGCGGTGGGCCGCTGGGGCCCGTAGGTGCCGGTGTTGGCGGCGTCCAGCAGTTCGATCGCCGCGAGGTTGAGCCGGCCGAGGCCGACGGCGCGTTCCAGCAGCTCGGCGGGGTCGGTCGGCTCGCCGGCCAGGTAGGCGAGGGCGTCCTCGACGCCGCCGAGCACCTCGGCGCTGCGGCGGCCGAGCACGTCGGCGTGGTGGGCGTAGGCGCAGATGCCCTTGAGCGCGTAGAGGTGGAGCGCGCGGAGCCCGACCACCTCGGGCCCGACCAGGGGGAGCCCGATGTCTACCCGGACGCCCGACGCCTGGCCGACCAGGGCGCCGGGGTCCGCGGCCGGGGCCCAGGCGGCCGGGCCGGTGAGCGTCTCCGGCTGCTGCCCGGCGGCGCGCGCGGCCCGCTCGTACCGGTCCCTGGTCCGGTTCCGGACGCCGACGGCCAGCTGGATCAGGGCGGCGAAGCGGGTGGGGTTGAAGTTGACGTTGGTGAGCGTGGTGAAGAGCGCGTACAGGACGAAGGCCGCCGCCTCGTCGTCCGGGTCGCCGAGGGCGCGCGCCTTGGCGGCGTACTGGGAGATGCCCTTGACCGCGTGGATCAGCAGGTCCTGGAGGTCCGAGGTGGGGGAGTCCTTGCCGCAGTTGCCGATCGGGCCGGCGCAGCCGGGGGTGGCGCCGGTGCGGTCGGTCTGTTCGCACTGGTAGCAGAACATGCGGGTCCTCCGGGGACTGGTGGTGTCGTTCGGTGGCGGCGGGCAGACGGGGCCTCGACGAGTCCAGGATGGGGCCGCCGTTGACGGCGCGTCAGGGCCGGAGGGCCCCAATCCGGGGTCGGGAGACCCAGTCGCCCCGGCGTCCGCCGCGTCCGATCGGGTGTACGTGTCGCGGCGTTCAGACGAAACGGTTGGCGGGTCGCCGCTGCTCGGGGCTCCGACGAGAACACTCCGAGGGTTGTTGTTCGGTTCATATGAGGAAAGGACTGTGGTGAAGCCCAGTCAGAATCAGGCGACCGCCGTCGGCTGGAGACGAAGGCTCGGCAGGGTGATGGGATCCGCCCTGGCCCTGACGCTCGTCCCCTTCGGCATGTCGCTCATCGCACCGTCGGCCGCCCAGGCGGCCGGCCTGCCGGGCGGCCTGGGGCCCTGCCTGGGCGCGGACTGTCCGGCGACGTTCCCCCCGGTCAACAACGGTCCCTTCGCGGGCCGCGACGCCGGGGTGAACGTCTTCGTCGGCGGCGACTTCAACGTCCGGGGCTCGGCCGCCGAGGCCGAGGGGCACGTGGTGACCCTCGGCAACTTCGACATGAGCAAGGCCGCCGGGGTCAGCTCCGTGTACAACATCGGCATCGTCGGCGTCGGCTCGCGCGTTCCCCCGCCGAACGGCGCGGACTTCCTCACCGCCGGCGGCAACGTCACCGTGGCCCCGGGGCAGTCGCTCCTGGCCGAGGGCGGCGTCGTCCGCTACGCGGGCGCCACCACGGGCACCGTCACCGGCACGAAGGTCCACGACCCGCAGGCCGTGGCCGCCTACGCGCCGCTGCGCGGCGAGCTGCAGACGGCCAGCGCGTGCTACGCCGGGACCGGCACCGCCCGCCCGGCCACCGGAACCGCCGTCAACCAGGGGTACCAGACCCTGTTCACCGGCGACGGCACCTCCGCCCTCCAGGTCTTCAACGTCGACTTCGACATCGTCGGCCGCGGCGGCGGGACCCAGGGGGTCACCTTCGCCGGCATCCCCGCGAACGCGACCGTCCTGGTCAACCTCGTCGGCGACGCCCGCACCATCAACACCTACAGCGGCAGCCTCGCGGACACCGACCCGTGGAACCAGCTGCGCGAGCGCCTGCTGTGGAACTTCCCCACCGCGACGACCGTCACCCTGACCGGCTCGGGGCAGTTCCAGGGCAGCGTGCTGGTCGGCAACCCGGCCAGCACCGCCACGATGAACCTGCCCGGCCTGAACGGACGGTTCTTCACCACCGGCTCGCTGCTGCACAACTCCGGTCTGGGCATGACCGGGACCGAGTTCCACGCCTACCCCTTCAACGGCGACCTCCCGGAGTGCGGCAACCCGCCGGCCCCCACCGCCTCGACCAGCGTGACCAAGGTCGACTCGGCCACCGGGCAGACCCTGGCGGGCGCCACCTTCCAGCTGTGGAAGGAGAGCAACGGCGTCGCCGGCCTGCAGACCACGGGCACCACCCCGGACACCAAGGTCGGCGCCCCCTGCACCACCGGGCGCAACGGTGTCTGCTCCACGGCCGACCTCCCGCTGGGCACCTACTACTGGGAGGAGACGGCGGCGCCGCCTGGGTACGACCTGCCCCAGCCGCCGGTGACGACCGTGATCCTCGGCACGAACGGGCAGACCGTCCCGGTCACCGTCCAGGACACCACGAGCCCGGTCGTCGAGACCGGGGCCACCAGCGTGACCAAGGTCGACTCCGCCACCTCGCGGCCGCTGGCGGGGGCGACCTTCCAGCTGTGGCACGAGACCAACGGCGTTCCGGGGCTGCAGACCACGGGGGCCAATCCCGACACGGCGGTCGGCTCCCCGTGCGTCACGCCCGCGTCGGGCGTCTGCTCGGCGTCCGGACTCCCGCTGGGCACCTACTACTGGCAGGAGACGGCGGCGCCGCCCGGGTACGACCTGCCCGGGCTCAACGTGACCACGGTCGTGCTGAACACCAACGGGCAGAGCGCCCCGGTCACCGTCGCCGACACCCCGGCCGCCGCTCCGACGGCCTCGACCAGCGTGACCAAGACCGACTCCGACAGCGGGCAGCCCTTGGCGGGGGCGACCTTCCAGTTGTGGCGTGAGACCAACGGCGTCGCCGGTCTGCAGACGTCCGGGGCGACCCCGGACACGGCGGTCGGCTCCCCGTGCGTCACCCCGGCGTCCGGTGTCTGCTCGGCGTCCGGCCTCCCGCTGGACACGTACTACTGGCAGGAGGTCTCGGCGCCCGACGGGTACGACCTGCCCGACCTCAACGTGAACACCGTCGTGCTGGACGCGAACGGGAAGAACGTCATGGTCACCGTCGCCGACGCCAAGACCATCGCTCCCACCGGGTCCACCTCCGTCACCAAGACCGACGCGGCCACCGGACAGCCGCTGGCGGGGGCGACCTTCCAGCTGTGGCACGAGACCAACGGCGTGGCCGGTCTGCAGACCACGGGGGCCAATCCCGACACGGCGGTCGGCTCCCCGTGCGTCACGCCCGCGTCGGGCGTCTGCTCGGCGTCCGGGCTCCCGCTGGGTACGTACTACTGGCAGGAGACGGCGCCACCGCCCGGGTACGACCTGCCGCAGTCCGCGGTGACGACCGTCGTCCTCGACACCAACGGGCAGGACATCCAGCTCCCCGTCCAGGACACCCACTCGACCGCCCCCACCGGGTCCACCTCCGTCAAGAAGACCGACGCCGCCACCGGACAGCCCCTGGCGGGCGCCACCTTCCAGCTCTGGCACGAGACCAACGGCGTTCCGGGGCTGCAGGCCACCGGCCCGAATCCGGACACGGCCGTGGGCTCCCCGTGCGTCACGCCCGCGTCGGGTGTCTGCTCGGCGTCCGGGCTCCCGCTGGGCACGTACTACTGGCAGGAGACGGTGCCGCCGCCCGGGTACGACCTGCCGCAGTCCCCGGTGACGACCGTCGTCATCGACCTGGGCCGGCCGAACGTCCAGGTCCCCGTCCAGGACACGCAGACGCCGACCGCCCCGAGCGGGTCCACCTCCGTCAGGAAGGTCGACGCCGACAGCGGGCAGCCGCTGGCGGGCGCCGTTTTCCAGCTGTGGCGGGAGAGCAACGGCGTGGCCGGTCTGCAGACCACGGGGGACAACCCCGACACCGCCGTCGGCCCGCCGTGCACGACCCCCGCGTCGGGCGTCTGCTCGGCGGACCACCTCCCGCCGGGCACGTACTACTGGCAGGAGGTCTCCGCACCCGAGGGCTACAACCTGTCGCGGCCCTCGGTGACCAGGGTCGAGCTGACCGGGGACCACGCGTGCGTGACGGTCACGGTCGAGGACAGCAAGTGTCCGCCGCCGCCGTGCCCGCCCACCCCCTGCCCGCCGGGCGACGAGTGGAGCCCGTACGTGCGCTTCACGCCCGTGCCGGGCTTCCTCTGGGGCGCGGACGCCTGACCGCATGACCGGCCCGTGCCCGCCGAAGCCTCCGCGCTTCGG
>NZ_JBHUAL010000324.1:0-6173 GCF_042789775.1 Kitasatospora sp. NPDC056800
CCCCACTGGGGAGCCCGGCCTCTCGCCGTTGTGTGCTCGGACCGTCAGGCGTCGACCAGCTGCTCGCTGGGCAGCTCGACGTGGGCGCCCAGGTCGCGCAGCTTGTCCATGAAGTTCTCGTAGCCGCGGTTGATCAGGTCGATGCCGTGCACGGTCGAGGTGCCCTCGGCCGCCAGCGCCGCGATCAGGTACGAGAAGCCGCCGCGCAGGTCCGGGATGACCAGCTCGGAGCCGATCAGCTTGGACGGGCCGGAGACGACCGCGGAGTGCAGGAAGTTGCGGGCCCCGAAGCGGCACGGGGTGCCGCCCAGGCACTCGCGGTAGAGCTGGATGTGCGCGCCCATCTGGTTCAGCGCGCCGGTGAAGCCGAGCCGCGACTCGTACACCGTCTCGTGGACGATGGACAGGCCGGTGGCCTGGGTCAGCGCGACCACCAGCGGCTGCTGCCAGTCGGTCTGGAAGCCCGGGTGCACGTCGGTCTCCAGGGCGATCGCCTTGAGCTCGCCGCCCGGGTGCCAGAAGCGGATGCCCTCGTCGTCCACCTCGAAGGCGCCGCCGACCTTCCGGAAGGTGTTCAGGAAGGTCATCATCTCCAGCTGGCGGGCGCCGCGGACGTAGATGTCGCCCTTGGTCGCCAGCGCCGCGCAGGCCCAGGAGGCGGCCTCCAGGCGGTCCGGCAGCGCGCGGTGGTTGTAGCCGTTCAGCTCGTCCACACCGGTGATCAGGATCGTCCGGTCGGTGCCCAGGGTGATGATCGCGCCCATCTTCTGCAGCACGCAGATCAGGTCGACGATCTCCGGCTCGATGGCCGCGTTGCGCAGCTCGGTGACGCCCTCGGCGAGCACCGCGGTGAGCAGCACCTGCTCGGTCGCACCGACCGAGGGGTAGGGCAGCTCGATCTTGGTGCCGCGCAGCCGCTGCGGGGCCACCAGGTAGGTGCCCTGCGGGTGCTTCTCGATGCTGGCGCCGAACTGGCGCAGCACCTCGAAGTGGAAGTCGACGGGGCGGCCGCCGATGTCGCAGCCGCCCAGGCCGGGGATGAAGGCGTGGCCGAGGCGGTGCAGCAGCGGGCCGCAGAACAGGATCGGGATCCGCGAGGAGCCGGCGTGCGCGTCGATGTCCGCGACGTTGGCGCTCTCGACGTGCGAGGGGTCGAGGATCAGCTCGCCGTCCTCGTCACCGGTGCGCACGGTCACGCCGTGCAGCTGCAGCAGGCCGCGGACCACCTTGACGTCGCGGATGTCCGGGACGTTGCGCAGTCTGCTGGGGCCCTGCCCGAGGAGGGCGGCGACCATGGCCTTGGGCACCAGGTTCTTCGCTCCGCGGACGCGGATCTCGCCTTCGAGCGGGTTTCCGCCGTGGACCAGCAGGACGTCGTCGGTCATCGTTCTCGCAATCCGGGGTGCCAGAGGAGTCGGGGGGAGGGCTCCGGGAGAGAGCCGGTGGTGGACCGGTCGTACGGGCGCGTTCGGGCCCCCGGCGAAACCGAGTCGGCACCGTATAAAGGCGTCCACCAGACGTAGATGGTAGTAGGCGTGCCGTTGGTTCCCGTGAGCCTCTCCCGTGATGGTGCTCTCTCCGGGCCCGGGCCCGCCCCCCGGTACGGCCGTACGGGTGTTCGTGGGCGTGGCCGTTTCCGGGCGTTGCGGTGTCCGAGCGGTGCGGTTCTGCGGGATCATGTGGGCATGACGGCGGCCCATTCGCACGGAGGCCGGTCCCAGACCGGCCGTCTGCTCGTCGCGACGCCCCTGCTCACCGACCCGAACTTCGCGCGGGCGGTGGTGCTGCTCCTCGACCACGACGTCGAGGGGGCGCTCGGCGTGGTCCTGAACCGGCCGACGCCGGTCGAGGTGGGCAGTGTGCTGGACGGCTGGAACAGACTCGTCGGACAGCCGGCCGTGGTCTTCCAGGGCGGCCCGGTGGCGCTGGACTCGGCGCTCGGCCTCGCGGTGGCGCCGGGGGAGCCGGGCACCGGCGAGCCGCTCGGCTGGCGCCGGGTGCACGGCGCGATCGGCCTGGTGGACCTGGAGGCGCCGCCCGAGGTGCTGGCCGGCGAACTGGGCAGCCTGCGGATCTTCGCCGGGTACGCCGGGTGGTCGCCCGGGCAGCTGGAGGCGGAGCTGGAGAGCGGCGCCTGGTACCTGGTGGACTGCGAGCCGGGGGACGTCTCCAGCCCCGAGCCGGAGCGGCTGTGGCGCTCGGTGCTGCGCCGCCAGCGCGGCCCGCTCGCCCTGCTGGCGACCTACCCGGACGACCCGACGATGAACTGAGCCGACCGGCCCGGAGCCGCGACACTGGCCGGGTTTCCGGAGGCGCCCATAGACTTGGCACCCATGAGCACTCTTGAGCCCGAGCGCGGCCTCGGCACCGGCACCCTGGTCGAGCCCGTCCCGCAGGTGTCCCACGGGGACGGCGACCACGAGCGCTTCGCGCACTACGTCCAGAAGGACAAGATCATGGAGAGCGCGCTCTCGGGGTCCCCCGTGGTGGCGCTCTGCGGCAAGGTGTGGGTGCCCGGCCGCGACCCGAAGAAGTACCCGGTCTGCCCGATGTGCAAGGAGATCTACGACGGCATCGGCAAGCCGCAGGGCGGCGACGGCGACAAGAAGTAGTCCGCGGCGCCCCGCACAACGCCGTTTTGCATAGCACCAGGGTTCCCCTGGTGGTCTATGCCAATCGTCGGGGCGTGGGCAGGATGTCGGAATGGACCTCATTCCCGCACCTTCGAGTGCCGCCCGCCGCCCGGACGAGGACTATCCGCTCGACGCCGCCACCACGCTGACCGCACCCCCCGCGCTGGCCGACGCCGAGCGCTGGCTGCGGGCCACGCTCTCCGCCGCCACCGGGCTGCCGCTCGGCCCGGGCCGGCCGGGCGCGGGCATCGAGCTGGTCCAGGACGGGACGCTCGCCGCCGAGGCGTACCGGATCACGGTGCGCCCCGGCCACGCCCTGCTCGCCGCGGGCGGCCCGGCCGGCGCGCTGTGGGGCGCGCAGACCCTGCGGCAGCTGCTCGGGCCGGACGCCTACCGCCGCTCGCCGCTGCGCCACGAGGGCTGGGTGCTGCCCGGCGCCGACATCGAGGACGCCCCCCGGTTCGGCTGGCGCGGCGCGCTGCTCGACGTCGCCCGGCACTTCCTGCCCAAGGCGGACGTGCTGCGCTTCGTCGACCTGCTGGCCGCGCACAAGCTCAACGTGCTGCACCTGCACCTGACCGACGACCAGGGGTGGCGGGTCGAGATCAAGCGCTACCCGAGGCTGACCGCGCGCGGTTCCTGGCGGGACCGCTCGATGGTCGGGTACCGGGCCGGACAGCGCCGCGACGACCGCCCGCACGGCGGCTTCTACACCCAGGACGACCTGCGCGAGATCGTCGCCTACGCGGCCGCCCGCGGGATCACCGTCGTCCCGGAGATCGACCTGCCCGGCCACACCCAGGCCGCCGTCGCCGCCTACCCCGAGCTGGGCAACACCGACGTGGTGGACACCGCCGCGCTCGGGGTGTGGACCGACTGGGGGGTGAGCCACAACGTGCTCAACGCCTCCGAGGAGACCCTGCGCTTCTTCGAGGGCGTGCTGGAGGAGGTCCTGGAGCTCTTCCCGTCCGAGTTCGTCCACCTCGGCGGCGACGAGTGCCCCAAGGAGCAGTGGAAGGACAGCGCCGCCGCGCAGGCGCGGATCCGCGAGCTGGGCCTGGCCAACGAGGACGAACTGCAGAGCCACCTGATCCGGCACTTCGACCGCTGGCTGGCCGAGCGCGGCCGCCGGCTGATCGGCTGGGACGAGATCCTGGAGGGCGGGCTCGCGCCCGGCGCCGCGGTCTCCTCCTGGCGCGGCTTCGGCGGCGGGATCGCCGCCGCGAAGGCCGGGCACGACGTGGTGATGTGCCCCGAGCAGCACGTCTACTTCGACCACCGGCAGGCGGACGGGCCGGACGAGCCGATCCCGGTCGGCTTCGTGCGCACGCTGGAGGACGTCTACCGGTTCGAGCCCGTCCCGAAGCAGCTGGACGAGGCCGCCGCCCGGCACGTGATCGGCACCCAGGCCAACCTGTGGAGCGAGTTCATGGACAGCGCCCGGGACATCGACTACCGGGCCTTCCCCCGGCTGGTCGCCTTCGCCGAGGTCGCCTGGTCCGCGCTGCCCGCCGAGCCGGCCGAGCGGGACTTCGCCGGTTTCGAGCGGCGGCTGACGACCCACCTGAAGGCGCTGGACGCGCTCGGCGTCGAGTACCGCCCGGCCGACGGGCCGCACCCGTGGCAGCGCTGGCCCGCCCCGGCCGGCCGGCCGATCGAGGGCCCGCCGCCGGTCCGTTAGGGCGTGTCCCGGGGGCCCTTTCCGGGGCCGCCGGGACCCCCGTGACACGCCCCGGTCGTGCTGACCGGGAACTTCTGAGCGGTCATCGGACGTCAAGAACTGATGAACATCTGCCCTGGCCCGGAGCGGGTCGGGGCAGATACCGCCCGGTATCGGTCCCAATCGGGCAGCCCCGTTCACCGGCCCCGAAATGATCATCGAGCATTGTGTGCCAGAGTTGCCCAACCCGGCCCGATCGCCCGTACCCTACGGGCCAGGCCGGGCTGCTGACGCAGGACGGCACGGCCGCAGGCCGGCGGGCGGCAGGCGATCGATGAGCAAGTGGAGCACGGTGGGACCCAGGTGAACCGGACGATCATGCTGCCGGCCTCCCTCGACGAGGCCGTCGACGCGCTGGCCGCCGCTCCGGCCGCGGTACCGGTGGCCGGAGCCACCGACCTGATGGAGGCCGTCAACGCCGGCCGCTTGCGCCCCGCCGCCCTGGTCGGCCTCGGCCGGATCACCGAACTGCGGGGCTGGCGCTACGAGGACGGCGGCACCGCCGTACTCGGCGCCGGACTCACCCACGCCCGGATGGACCGCCCCGACTTCGCCGCGCTCATCCCCGCGCTCGCCGACGCCGCCCGCACCGCCGGCCCGCCGCAGGTCCGCAACGTCGGCACCCTCGGCGGGAACATCGTCACCGCCGCCCCGGCCGGCGACACCCTCCCGGTGCTCACCGCGCTGGAGGCCGGCGTGACCCTGACCCGGGCCGGGGGCACCCGCGAGGTGCCGGTCAGTCACCTGCTCACCGGACTCGACCCGGTGCGCCCCGGCGAACTGCTCACCTGGGTGCGCGTCCCGCTGCTGCACGCCCCGCAGGTCTTCCTCAAGGCCACCGGCCGCAGCGGCCCGGCCCGCGCCACCGCCTCCGTCGCCCTCGTCCTCGACCCGGCCAGGCGCTCGGTGCGCTGCGCCGTCGGGGCCGTCGCACCGGTGCCGCTGCGCCCGCTGGAAGCCGAGGCCTGGGTCGCCGGCTGCATCGACTGGGACGGCAGCCGGGAGATCGACCCGGCCGCGACCGCCGCCTTCGGCGAGTACGTGGCCGCCGCCTGCGTCCCCGACGACTACGGCGCCGAGGGCGCCTGGGAGGCCGTGACCGAGGGGCCGACAGCGGCCGCCGTTCGGCTGCGGCGTACCGTATCGGTGCTGGCCCGACGGGCGCTGGGAAGGGTGCTGAAGTGACCACAGACCCCATCGAGACCCTCGACGCCGACCCGCTCGGCCTCTCCCCGCAGGTCAGCCGCGAGCTGCGCCCGTGCGCCTCGTACACGCTGCGGGTCAACGGTTTCGAACGGCCCGTCACCGACGCCTGGATCGGCGAGAGCCTGCTCTACGTGCTGCGCGAGCGGCTCGGCCTGGCCGGCGCCAAGGACGGCTGCGAGCAGGGCGAGTGCGGGGCCTGCTCGGTGCAGGTGGACGGCCAGCTGGTGGCCGGCTGCCTGGTGCCCGCCGCGCTGGCCGCCGACAGCGAGATCAACACCGTCGAGGGCCTGTCGGCCGCCGGCGGCGCGAGCGCCGTCCAGCAGGCGCTGGCCGCCTCCGGCGCCGTCCAGTGCGGCTACTGCACCCCCGGCATGGCGATGGCGGTGCACGACCTGCTCCAACGCAACCACCGGCCCACCGAGGTGGAGGCCCGTCAGGCCCTGTGCGGCAACCTCTGCCGCTGCACCGGCTACCGGGGCGTGCTGGCCGCCGTCCAGACCGTCGCGGACGCCCGCGCGCTGGAGGCCGAGCAGGCGGAGGAGGCCGCCGAGGCCGCCGCCGCGCAGGCCGCCGCCGGGCCCGCCGCCGAGGCGCCGGCCGAGCCGGTCGCCGAG
>NZ_JBHUAL010000325.1:0-6069 GCF_042789775.1 Kitasatospora sp. NPDC056800
GCTCGGGGGCGGTCGGCCGGTCGGGTCGGTACGGCTACGCCCCGGCGGGGGCGGTCGTCCTGGCGATCTCCTTGATGTCCTGGAAGGTCAGGCCGGCCTCGTTGTAGACGCGGGCCCGGACCTCCGGGATGCCGAGCGCGGCGAGCTCCTTGAGCTGGGCGGCGGTCAGCGGAGCGGCGGCGGGCAGGTCCTCCGGGTCCTCGTCGTCGGAGTCGTCCCCGGCGGTGGCCAGGCCCAGCACCGCGTCCATCAGCTGCTCGTCGGTCACCTTGACGGCGTCGGCCGGGGCCTGGACGTTCGGGGCCGCCTGGCTGAAGGCGAGCTTCACCGGGAAGTTGACGCCCGGCTCCACCTTGTCGGCCAGCTGGGCGAGGTCGAAGGTGGCGGAGGAGAAGGCGCCGTCCTTCAGGTAGAGGTCGACGCCGATCCTACGGTCCGGCACGTCGCTCGGGGCCTGGTCCGGGAAGTCGCCCAGCTGCTTGGGGAACTTGGCGGACAGCGGCTTGACGGCCTTGAACATCTCGTCCACCAGCTGCCGGGCCGGGGCGCTCACCCAGAGGTGCTCGGTGCCGTCCTTCTTGCCCTTGTCCTCGTACGTGACGGTGCGGCCGATCACGTCCTTGATCGAGTTGAGGAGCTGGTTCTGGAGCTCCGGGTCGAGGGTGGGGGCGGCGCTCGGGGCGGCGGCCTTCTTGCCGTCGGACTCCTTCGCCTGGTCCGCGAGCGACTGGAGGTCGAAGGAGACCCACTTGCCGGCCAGCACGTCCCCGACCGGCTTCAGCTGCTCGGGCATGCCCTTGCGCAGCTCGTCCACCACGGACGGGTCCTCGCCGGCCAGCTTGACCAGGCCCTTGGCGTCGGCGTGCAGGTACCCGGTGGCGTCGACCTGACGGTACTCCAGCAGCGCGGTGCCGCTGCGGTCGGCGAGCACGTAGGAGACGCGCACCGACTTGTCGAGCGTCAGGTCGGTGTTCTTGTCGGCCTTAGCGGCGTCCCTGAAGGCCTCGACGTCCTTGAGTGGCTTGTCGGCCGAGATGGCGACCGAGACGGAGAGGCCGGAGATCGCCTTGGCGGTCTTCTCGTCCATGTCGCCGTCGCCCCGGGCGGCACCGATCATGCCCTTGCCGCCCTTGTGCTCGCCGGAGTTGGCGAACGCGGCGACCTGTTCGGGGGTGGCGTCGATGGAGAGGGTGAAGCCGGCCGACTTGCCGTCGCGGACCTTGTCGAAGGCCTTCGAGACCTTCTGCGCGGCGGACAGCTGCTGGACGGTGCCGCAGGCGGTGAGGCCGGTGGCGAGCACGGAGGCGGTGACGGCGACGGGCACGGCCCCACGGGCGGCCTTGCGGATGGCGGTGTTGATGGTGCGACTCCTGTTGATCGGGCCCGCCCGGTGAGGCGGACCGGTCCCTCCCCTGTGACGCACAACGCCACAGCGCCCACACATGTGATCACATTTTCGGCAAGAGCTCATTCGATTATTTGGCGTGGTCTTTAACCAGAACGGCCAAAAACATGACCAAAACCCGGAAGTCGGGCCCGAGGAGCCTTCCTGATTCCCGGAATCCCGCACGCCGACGGGCCGCCGTTCGTACGATCGGCTCCGTCCGGGACCGGCGCGAGCCGCTGCCGGCCGAGGGAACCGGTGGGAGGGGGAGCGATGGGGCCCGTGGGCTGGATCCTGACGGTCGTGCTGGTGGCCGCCGGAGCGGTGGCCTGGCTGATGCTGCGCTACCCCGGGGGCTGGCGGTGCGCCTTCGGCCCGGAGTACGCCGAGCACCGGCGCGACCTGGACGCCGCCCGAGGGAAGCTCCGCGACCTGAAGCGCGAGGCGGGCCGCGAACGCGGCAGGGCCCGCTCCGCCGTCGAAGCGGCCGAGCGGGCCCACGCGAGCCGGGTCGGCGAGGCCCGGGCGCACCTGGACCGGCTCCGGTCCCCGGACCGGGGGTCGCTGAGGTCCTCCCTCGGGGACAGCCTGCGGCTGTACGACCGGACACTGGAGGTGACGGCCGAGGGCCGTACGGCGGAGTACCCGCTGCACGAGGTCGCGCTCCTCGACGAGTACTCCGGCACCGACGGCCACGTCTACGTGGCGCTTCCGACCGGCCGTCGGCAGAGTCTCCGTCCCGCTGGACGGGACGCCCGAGGCCGAGGTCCGGAAGTTCGTCGTCGAGGTGTTCAACGCCGCCGCCGACGCCAAGGCGGCCACGGCCGAATGCCAGGCGCTCGTGCCCCGGGCCGAGGCCGACCTGCGCGAAGCGGTCGAGGACACGGCCGAGCAGGAGGAGGCCCGGCGCCGGCTCGCCGACGTGCTGGCCCGCCAGAAGGCGGACACGCGCATCCCCGGGGCCCGCCGCGAACTGGACGAGGCACGGGACCGGTGGCAGAGGCTCACCGGCCGACGGCCGGTGTAGCCGGGCCGCCGCCCGTCAGGCCGGGGCGGGTCCTAGCCTTCGACGACCTGGACCTTGTCGGCCTGCATCCCCTTCTGGCCCTGGACCGCCTCGAACGTCACCCGCTGGCCCTCGACCAGGGACTTGAAGCCGGCCCCCTCGATCGACCTGAAGTGCACGAACAGGTCCGGGCCGGACTCCGGGGTGATGAACCCGTAGCCCTTCTCGTCGTTGAACCACTTCACGGTGCCGTTCTGGCGGTCGGCCATGTCCACTCCTTGCACAGGGATCACACTGACCGCGCCAGTCTCTCACGCAGCGGAGCCGCTCCGACGCGAAGCGCAGCGGCGGCCGCCGGGACGTTCGCGGTGACCGTGCCCCCGACCTCTGGTACGGCCTACTGGGTGGCGTCGCAGTCCTGACAGCGGCTCGTCGCGGAGCGCTGGGTGTTGCCCCCGGTGGCGTGCAGCGGGTTGGAGTCGGAGAGCCGGCGCCACGCCCCCGGCGAGGGGTCGAGCACCCAGCCGTAGACCGGCGGTTCGACGTCGGCCGGGAGGATGTGGGGGCAGCCCGGCAGATGCGCCTTCCGGCTGGCGTGGACGATGATCGCCGACGGCGGCCAGCCGTCCCACTCGGCGCCGGGCGCGCCCTCGCGGGGCTGCGCCCGCGGAGCGCAGTCCGCGCAGTTGCTCAACTCGTGGCGGCAGTAGTCCATCGGTCCTCATCCCGTCCGGCTCGCGCCCGAGTCTACGGGTGCGCGAGTGGCGGATGGGCCTGCGGCGGGGCGGCGGGCCGCCCGCTCTGCCGACGGCTAAGTCGGGCCCGGGCGGGGGCCGGTCCTCACTACAGTCCCGTTCCATGACGATGGTCACCACGCGTACGGTCGAGTACCCGGCCGACGGAATGACGATGATCGGGCACCTCGCGCTGCCCGCCGGAACCGGCCGCCGGCCCGCGGTCCTGATCGGGCCCGAGGGGCCCGGCCTGAACGACTTCCAGCGCCGCCGGGCCGACGCCCTCGCCGAACTGGGCTACGTGGCACTGGCCTTCGACCTCCACGGCGGGCGCTGGATCAGCGACCCGCAGGAGATGCTGGCGCGGGTGATGCCGCTGCTCGACGACCCCGACCGGATGCGGGGCATCGGCCACGCGGCCCTCGACGTGCTGCTCGCCGAACCGCGGACCGACCCCGAGCGGATCGCCGCCATCGGCTACGGCACCGGGGGCGCGATCGCGCTGGAACTCGGGCGCGACGGCGTCGACCTGCGGGCGATCGGGACGGTCAACGGCCTGGTCACGGGCCGTCCGGGGGAGGCCGCCCGGATCCGCTGCCCGGTGTGGGCCGGGGTCGGGTCGGAGGACCCGATCATGCCGCCCGAGCGGCGGGACGCCTTCGCCGCCGAGATGCAGGCCGCGGGCGTCGACTGGCGCCTGGTGGTCTACGGCGGAGCCCAGCACGCCTTCCACCACCCGACGGTCGGCCACGCCGTGCTCCCCGGCGTCGCCCACCACCCGCGGCAGGCCCAGCGGGCCTGGCGCGACATCGTCGGCCTGCTCGCCGAGTGCGTGCCCGTACAGGAGTGAGCCCCGGCCCCTGCCCGTCGACCGACCGGGTCGACGGGCCGGGCGGGCACCGGGGCAGGGCCCCTTGCCGGCGGACGTCCTACAGGTGGACGTCGGAGACCTCGAAGGTCTGCACGGTACGGGCGTTGAAGTAGGACCAGAACCGGGTGCCGCGCATCACGGTGTCCGCGTGCTGCTGGTAGCGCTCACCGCCGGCGTCCGTCCCGGTGGCCCACCGCTCGACCAGGGCACCGTCCTGTCCGGGCCTGCCGAACCGGGAGAGGTCGAAGTTGATCCACTGTCCTTCCCCGTAGTTCACGGCGACGATGACCAGCTTGTGGTTCACGCTGTCGTAGGCCGCGACGGCGTCGGGGTGGCCCGCGTCGATGATCGTCATGCCCGGGCGGATGTGCCGCATGTACTGGGCGAGCAGGAAGTACTTCGGGTTGACCGCGCCGATCACCCCGTTGGTGAGGGTGATCGCCCCGTAGTTCTCCCAGTCGAGGATCTGCCAGATGACCCATGCCGTGGGGTGCAGCCAGCGCAGGTCGAAGTTGAGGTTCCGGGCGAGCTGGAGGCCGCTGGTGTCACCGTCGCCGTACTCGGACATCCAGATGTTCTTGCCGTCCGCCGCCACCATCTTGTACAGCGCGTCGCGGTCGCCGTCGACGTCGTAGCCGTGGACGTTCACCCGTCCCACGGCCGCGCGGGTGGCGGCGTCGAAGTCGGGGTTGTCGTGCCAGTTGTACGCGGCGCTGCCGACGCCCCAGTCGTCGAGGCCCGCCACCATCATCCAGTGCAGGCCGCGCGCGTCCAGCTGGGTGCGGGTCTGCCGGATGATCTCGGCCAGTCGGGGCCGGTCGTAGTGGCAGCCCTCCTGTCCGCCGATGAGGTCCGGCGAGTAGCCACCCCAGTTGGCCCCCGGCTCGTTGACCGGCTGGACGGAGGTGAAGTCGATGCCCCAGTGGTCGTGGGCGTACCGCGCCACCGTCGCCATGTACGCCGCGTGGCGGCCGAAGTTGTCGTCCCGCAGGTTGCAGCTCCAGCCGTCCGGCGCTCCGCGGGGGTCGTCGTTCTTCAGCATCCACCACATCGGCGAGTTGCTGAAGAGCTCGAACCTGTCGGCGCCGCGGTCCCGGGCCAGCCACATCATGTCGCGCTGGTGCGCGTCGGCGTTCCAGTTCCAGCTGGACGACTGCGGGTCCGCGGAGGCCCAGTCGAGTTGGTAGCCCTCGATCTGCTTGAAGCCGTCCAGCGTCGGACCGGGCTTCATCGTCCGGCCGCCGATGCTGTTCGTCCCCGAGCCGCCGACGTTGTAGCGGACCACGTTCATCCCCAGCCCGGGTACCGTCTGCCCCTGGAACCGGACGGTCTTCCGGCTGAACAGCACATCGGCCAGGTCCTCCCGGGGGCCGAGCTGGTTGGCCCACCAGGCCAGCGAGGTGCCCCACCCTTCCCAGGTCCCCCAGTTGGCCGACGGATTCACCGTCGTGGTGAAGTCGGCCCAGGCCGGTCGGGCGGCGGAGAGCACCGCCATCGCTCCGGCCGGCAGGCCCACCAGTCCACGCAGAACCGTACGACGTTCCATCAAACCCCCCTGAACGGAATCCGCGCGCCCGGATGTGGGGCGTGCGCGAAGCGCTCAGTCTGCACCACCGGCGAGAGGCGGAACCAGTGTGCTGTTGATCACTTCCCGGCCCTGTGGTTGCCGGTCTCACGGAGCTGTGGTGTCCCCGGATTCCGGGCCGAGGGGCTGGGTCAGCCGCAGGGCGGTGTCGATCAGCGGGACGTGGCTGAAGGCCTGGGGGAAGTTGCCGACCTGGCGCTTGAGGCGCGGGTCCCACTCCTCGGCGAGCAGGCCGACGTCGTTGCGGATCGACAGCAGGCGCTCGAACAGTTCGCGGGCCTCGTCGGTGCGGCCGATCAGGGCGAGGGCGTCGGCGAGCCAGAAGGAGCAGGCGAGGAAGGCGCCTTCGTCGCCCGGCAGGCCGTCCACTCCGCCGTCGGTGGGGTAGCGCAGGACGAAGCCGTCCTCGGTGGACAGTTCGCGC
This sequence comes from Kitasatospora sp. NPDC056800, assembly GCF_042789775.1. NCBI lineage: Bacteria > Bacillati > Actinomycetota > Actinomycetes > Kitasatosporales > Streptomycetaceae > Kitasatospora > Kitasatospora sp. NPDC056800. The sequence goes on from NZ_JBHUAL010000325.1 coordinate 6,005, forward strand.
TGGATGGCCTCGATGGTGCCGATGACGCGCTTGTCGTCGGCGGGCAGGAAGCCGACCTGGGGGAT
>NZ_JBHUAL010000326.1:0-6065 GCF_042789775.1 Kitasatospora sp. NPDC056800
GCGGGCACCCTGTCACGGGTGCCCGCCCAGCGGCATGTCTGGCGCGCTTGCGGTACGTCGGCGGACCTCCCCCGAGGACACGGCCGCCGTCCGTCGTTCCCCGGACAGGAGGCCGGGGCTGCGCGCGGAGCGGATGGTGGGTCGGTGGACGGTCCTACTTGGGCGCCTTCTTGCCGGTGACGCCCAGGTACACCAGGGGAGCGAGGTTGGGCTTGAGGTCCTTGACCTTGACGCCCCAGGAGGTGAAGGCCTTCTGGTGCTCGGCCGCCGAGGCGAGCAGCGAGACCAGGGCCCCGGCCACGGCGTTCGGGTCGAGCGACTTGTCGGCCTGACCCTTCGCCTGGAGTTCCCTGACGGCCTCCGCGAGCGGCTTGGCGACCGCGTTGAGGACCGTCATGCGGATCTTGAAGAACCGCTTGTCCCCTTCGGCGGCACCGAGCGTGACCACTCGGAGAATGGCGTCGTTCTTGCGCCAGAAGGCGAGGAATCCGTCGACCAGTTCTTCCGAAGTGGTCGGTCCGGACTTCCCTGCCCAGGACTTTCCGGCCACCAGCTCTTTGAGCTGGTCGGCGTCCTTGGCCATTTCCTCGGCGATTTCGAGGACAGCGCCCTCGACATCCGGGAAGTACTGGTAGAAGGTCGCGGGGGAGGTACCCGCCATACGGGCGACGTCGATGACCTTGACGTCCCGATAGGGCGACGTGCTGAGCATCTCGCGGAGGCAGTCGAGCAGCTTCTGCCGCGTCTCCTGTCCGCGTCGCCCGGCGACGCGACCGTCGACGGTGCGAACTTGTCCTGTCATGCCGTCAGCTTACCGTGGCACGATCTTGGCGCGATTCGGTGATGCGACTATTACTCCGCACGGGGGTTGGTATAGCGGCATGAACCACTTCGGACGGATATTCACCGGGCTTCGAAGCCCCTGTTTGAAGCCCCCCCGTGTGCTTGCGATCTCACAGCGTGACGGCGAGTCCGCTGAGGGGTGATCGGGTGACAGAGCGTGACGATGACCGAAGAGTGCGGTGCCGTCCGGAAGTGGACGGTCCGGAGCCCCGAGCGCAAGCCGCCCCCGGAGCGGGCGTCAGGATCCGGTCGTTCCGTCCTCGCTGGTCAGAGGCCTGTCCGGGGCGTCCTCCGGGCCGGGACGACGTGTTTCAGGGGGTGGGGGAGGTTGGATATGCGCGGGACGGCATTGGAGAATCGGGTCCGGCACCACGCGGCGGGTGCGGACAACGGGGAGGTGGCAGCGGAGTGGACCAGCTGACGGCGCACGATCCGAGGCGGATCGGGCCCTTCGAGGTGCTGGGGCGGCTCGGCGCGGGTGGGATGGGGCTGGTCTACCTGGCGCGTTCCGCGGCCGGGCGGCGGGTGGCCATCAAGACCGTGCGGGGTGAGCTGGCCGAGGACGAGCTGTTCCGGGTCCGCTTCGCCCGGGAGATCGCGGCGGCCAAGACGGTCGGCGGCTTCTACACGGCGGCGGTGGTGGACGCCGACGCGGACGCCCGGGTGCCCTGGCTGGCCACCGCCTACATCCCGGCGCCCTCGCTGGAGGACCTGGTCGAGGAGTGCGGCCCGCTGCCGGTGGAGGCCACCCGCTGGCTGGTCGCCGGCATCGCCGAGGCCCTGGAGTCCATCCACGCGGCCGGGCTGATCCACCGCGACCTCAAGCCCTCCAACGTCCTGGTGGTCGAGGACGGCCCGAAGGTGATCGACTTCGGGATCGCGGCCGGGGTCTCCAGCACCCGGCTCACCATGACCAACGTCGCGGTCGGCACCCCCGCCTACATGTCCCCCGAGCAGGCCCGGGACAGCCGCACCGTCCGGGGCGCCAGCGACGTCTTCTCGCTCGGCTCGCTGATGGTCTTCTGTGCCACCGGGCACCCGCCCTACCGGGGCACCAACCCGGTCGAGACGGTGTTCCAGCTGCTGCGCGAGGAGCCGGACCTGACCGGCATGCCGCCCGAGCTGATGGACCTGGTCCGCCGCTGCATGCAGCAGGCCCCCGAGCGCCGGCCCACCCCGGCGCAGATCCAGACCGAGCTCGCCCCGCACCTCTTCTCCCGGGACGACGCCACCGGCGAGGCCGGGGACTGGCTGCCCGCCCACGCGCTGGAGCTGATCGAGCGCAAGCGGGGCCGGCGCCCGGCCGCCCAGCCGCCGCGCCCGCCCGCCGAGCCGGCCCAGCCGCCCCCGCACCCCCAGGCGCCGCCCGCGCACGTCCCGCCGCAGCACCCCGGCCCGGCCGACCCGCGCACCAATCCGGGCGGGCGGCACGCCCAGCCGCCGGCCGGGCCGGTGCACAGCCTGCCGCAGCGCGCCCCGGGCTCGGACGCCGAGATCCCGACCGCGAAGATCGCCTCCCCGAACCGGCACCGGGCGCCCACCGGCGGCGCCGTCGAGGTGCAGCTCTCCGGCGCCTCCGTCCGGATAGGCCCGGGGCCGCGGGCCGAGCACGAGCAGCCCGGCCCGAGCACCGCCCCGGCCACGACCGACTGGGTCCGCCGGGCCCCCGTCCCGCCGCCCCCGCCGGTCGCCCGCTGGCGCCCCTGGCGGTTCCGGATGTCCAACGACGTCTGGGGCACCCCGGTGGTCGCCGACGGGACGCTGTTCGTCTCCAGCTTCGAGGTGCACGCGCTGGACATCGCCTCCGGTGAGCGCCGCTACAAGACCCGGGACGTGGCGTGGGCGCTCGCGGTGGACGCCGGCCGGGTGCACGCCGCGGACGGCCCGCACCTGTACACCGTGGACGCCGCGGACGGCACCGAGCGCTGGCGCACCTCGCTGGACGGCTGGGTCTACTCGCTCTCCGCCGCCGACGGCGTGCTCTGCTGCGGCATCAGGGGCGGCGGCGTCCAGCTCCGCTCGGCCGCCAACGGCGCCGAGCTGTGGCGCGCCGACGACGCCCAGCAGGACTTCGAGAACCCGCAGTCCGGCCCGGTCCTGGTGGGCGGCGCCGCCTACTACTACGGCGGCGGGCGGCTGCGCTGCGTCGACCCGCGCGGCGCGGGCCTGCGCTGGTCCTTCCCGGTCGGCGAGGAGGTGCCCTCGCACCCGGTCGAGCGCGGCGGCGTGCTGTACGTGTCGGCCGGCACCCGGGTGTACGCGCTGGACGCGGCCAGCGGGGCCGAGCGCTGGCGCTTCGACGCCCCGGTGGTGCTGTTCACCCCGCCCGCCCTGGACGCCGACGCGGTCTACGTGGCCGACTACCTGGGCACCGTCTACGCGCTGGACGCGGCCACCGGCCGGGACCGCTGGCGCGGGGTCACCGGCCGCCGCCAGGGGGCCGACCCGGTGGTGGTCTCGGACGGCATGGTGCTGGTCGGCAACGGCGAGGTGCTGTACGCCTTCGAGGCGGCCACCGGCCGGGAGCGCTGGCGCTACACCGCCCGCGGCGAGATCGTCGGCTCCCCGGCGGTGGCCGACGGCCTGGTGCACCTGGGCAGCCGGGACCACTCGCTGCACACCCTGGACCTGGCCAGCGGTCAGCTGCGCTGGGAGCTCGGCACCAAGGGCGAGCTCACCGGCTCGCCGGTGGCGGTCGGCGGCCGGGTCTTCGTCGGCTCCAAGGACCGCTGCGTGTACGCGCTGGACGCCTTCTACGGCACGGCGGTGCCCGCCCGCTGAACCGCGGGGCGGACACCGCCGGACGGGCGCCGTCGGATCAGGCCCTGCGGGCCCCGGGGTGGCGGCTGCACCAGCCGTCCCACGCGGAGGAGACCATCTCGGTCACGTCGTGGCGGGCGGTCCAGCCCAGCTCGCGGTGGATCAGGTCGGCGGAGGCCACCACCCGGGCCGGGTCGCCGGGGCGGCGCGGGGTCACCTCGGCGGCGGTGTCGTAGCCGGTGACCTTGCCGATCACCGCCAGCATCTCCTTGACGCTGACGCCCTCGCCGCGGCCGATGTTCAGCACCAGGGAGGTCGCGCCGGCCGGGTCGGCGGCCATCCGCTTGGCGGCCGCCACGTGCGCCGAGGCGATGTCGGAGACGTGGATGAAGTCGCGGACGCAGGTGCCGTCCGGGGTCTGGTAGTCGTCGCCGAAGACCCGCGGGGCCTCGCCGGCGGTGAGCCGCTCGAAGACCATCGGGATCAGGTTGAACACCCCGGCGTCGGAGAGCTCGGGGGAGGCGGCGCCGGCCACGTTGAAGTAGCGCAGGGCCACGGTGGACATGCCGTGGGCCTTGCCGGCCGCGGCGACCAGCCACTCGCCGGCCAGCTTGGTCTCGCCGTACGGGCTCATCGGCGCGCAGGGCGTGGACTCGGTGACCAGGTCGACGTCCGGCATGCCGTAGACCGCGGCGGAGGAGGAGAAGAGGAAGCGCTTCACCCCGCCCTCGGCGGCGGCCTCCAGGACGGTCTGGAGGCCGATCATGTTCTCGCGGTAGTACAGGAACGGCTGCTCGACGGACTCGCCGACCTGCTTCTTGGCGGCGAAGTGCAGGATGCCCTCGACGCCGTGCTCGCGGATCGCGGCGTCCAGGGCGGCGCGGTCCAGGGTGGAGCCCTCGATCAGGGGGACGCCGGCTGGCAGCCGGGAGGCGTCGCCGGTGCTGAGGTCGTCCAGGACGGCGACGCGCTCCCCGGCGTCGAGCAGCTGTCGGACGACGTGTCCGCCGATGTATCCGGCACCGCCGGTGATCAACCAAGTCATGTGCCGATCCTAGGGGCGCGCCTCGGGGATCTCCGGCGCACCCGCGTTCGGATCCGACCGCCACGTTCGGGCGAGTCGAAGCCACAAAGCGGACAAAACGGTGAAAAGCTGACAAGGATTTCCGTGCGCTCATGCCCGCGCCCCCCGGCGTGGTGACGAATCGGAGGCAGCCAGGTGCACCGTCGCAAGGAACACACCAGCCCCCTGCCCGGCGGGCGGCTGCCGGCCGCGGCCGTGGTCGCCGTGGCGGCCGCGCTGGCGCTGGCCGGCTGCAGCAGCGGCACGTCCTCCTCCGCCACCGTCGCCGCCACCGGCTCGCCCTCGTCCCCCGGCTCCACCCAGGCCTCCGCGGCGTCCGGCCAGTCGAACGGCGGGACCCAGCTGCAGGACGCCTACCAGGCGGTGATCGCCAACGTGCTGCCCTCCGTGGTGCAGATCACCACCGGCGACAGCCTCGGCTCCGGGATCGTCTACGACGACAAGGGCGACATCGTCACCAACGCCCACGTGGTCGGCTCCGCGAAGACCTTCACGGTGACCCTCGCCAACAGCACCACGACGCTGGACGCCGGCCTGGTCGCCAGCTACCCCGACTCCGACCTCGCGGTGATCCGGCTGAACAACCCGCCGAGCGGTCTCCGGCCGGCCAGCTTCGGCGACTCGGGCAAGGTCCAGCTCGGCCAGATCACCCTCGCCATGGGCAGCCCGCTGGGGCTCTCCAGCAGCGTCACCCAGGGCATCGTCTCGGCCACCGGGCGGACCGTCTCCGAACCCCAGGGCCCCGGCTCGCCGGGCGCCACCATCGGCAACATGGTGCAGACCTCGGCGGCGATCAACCCGGGCAACAGCGGCGGCGCGCTGGTGAACCTGGACAGCAAGGTGATCGGCATCAACACGCTCGCCGCGACCGAGCCGCAGAGCAACGGGGCGGCCGCCCCCGGCATCGGCTTCGCCATCCCGGCGAGCACCATCACCAACATCGCCGACCAGCTGATCAAGCAGGGCAAGGTGACCAACTCCGGCCGGGCCGCCCTCGGCATCACCGCCCGGACCAGCTTCAACCAGCAGTTCCAGCCGGCCGGCGCGGTCATCGTGGCGGTCACCCCGGGCGGGGCGGCGGCCTCGGCGGGGCTCCGGGCCGGCGACGTCATCACCAGGATCGGCGACACCCAGGTCGACTCGCTGAACGCGCTCACCACCGCGCTCGCCTCGCTCACCCCGGGCAGCAAGGTCACCGTCACCTACACCCGGGACGGCGGCAGCAAGACCGCCGACGTCACCCTCGGCGAACTGGAAGGCGCCCAGACCTCCTCCCCCTGAGCCCCGGTACGGGGACGCCGGGCCGCACGCCGCGCAAGGGTTCAGCGGGCCGGGTGCCGTACCGGAACGGCGCCGGGACCTCGTCTTCGCCTCGACG
>NZ_JBHUAL010000327.1:0-6029 GCF_042789775.1 Kitasatospora sp. NPDC056800
GTCATCGTGCGGGACGGATCAGTCCGTCGGGCAGCGGATGCCCGCGGCCGGGACGGTCCCGTCCAGCAGGAAGGCGTCCACCGAGGCGCGCACGCACTTGCTGGCGCCGTACCCGGTGTGGCCCTCGCCCTCGCGGGTGACCAGGACGGCGTTGCCGAGCTCGGCGGTCAGCTTCTCGGCCCAGGCGTACGGGGTGGCCGGGTCGCCGGTGGTGCCGACCACCACGATCGGGACGGCGGCCGTGTTCTTGACCGCGTGCGGCCTCTCGGTCGAGGCGGCCGGCCAGATCCGGCAGTCCGGGTCGAACAGCGCGGCCATCGGGTCGTGCTTGCTGACCAGCGGGGCCTTGGCGGCGAGGTCGGTCAGCGCGGCCTGCAACTGCTCGCCGGCCGGGGCGTCGGTGGCGCCGTCGGCGCAGTGGATGGCCGTGTAGGCGTCCGCCGAGGGGCGGTACTTGCCGTCCTTGTCGCGGCCGTTGTAGCCGTCGGCGAGGTCCAGCAGGTAGTCGCCCTTGCCGCGCACCATCGCCCAGCCGATGGAGTTGCGCAGCCCGGTCCAGGCCTTCTCGCCGCCGTAGAGCCGGCTGAGCACGCCCGTCCAGGCCGCGCTCGAGGTCAGGGTGCGGCCCTTCTCCGTCTTGAGCGGCTTGTCCTTGAGCCCGTCGAGGAACGCGGCGAGCTTCTGCGCCGCCTGCTCGGGGTCCTTGCCGAGCGAGCAGGCGTCCTTGGTGACGCAGTCCGCGGCGAAGGCCTTCAGGGCCCGCTCGAAGCCGCCCTGCTGCTCGATGTTGTGCTGGACCAGCGAGGTGGAGGCCGAGGTGGCGCCGTCCAGGACGAGCCGGCCGACCTTGTCCGGGAACTCCTCGGCGTACAGCGAGCCGAGGTAGGTGCCGTAGGACAGGCCGAGGTAGCTGAGCTTCTGGTCGCCGAGGGCGCCGCGCAGCACGTCCATGTCCCGGGCGCTGTTGCGGGTGCTGACGAAGGGCAGGAGCTGGGCGTACTTGGCCTGGCAGGCGTCGGCCAGCTGCTTGCCGTGGTCGGCCGCGGGCTGGTCGGTGGTCAGCCAGTCGTCCCGGGTGCGGTCGTCCAGGCAGTTGAGCGGGCTGGTGCCGGCGGTGCCGCGCGGGTCGAAGCCGACGATGTCGTAGCGGTCGTGCACCGGGCCGTCGAAGCCCTTGGGGTCGTAGGTGACCATCCCGACGCCGGAGCCGCCAGGGCCGCCGGGGTTGATCAGCAGCGAGCCGATCCGCTGGTCGGGCTTGGTCGCCGGGTTGCGGACCACGGCGACGTCCAGGGTGCCGACCTCCGGTGCGGCGTAGTTCAGCGGCACCTTGAGGGTGGCGCACTGGAGCGCGGAGATGTCCTCCTCGTTCTGCGGGTCCTTCTGGCAAGGGCCCCAGGCGAGTTGCTGGCCGTAGAAGGCCTTGAGGGCGGGGTCGGCGGCGCCGGTGGGCTTGGGCGTCGGGGTCGGGGCGGCGCTCGGCGTCGCGACGGCGGCGGCGTCCGGGGAGGCCGAGGGCGCGGCGGCGGTGCCGCCTCCGCTGGTGCAGCCGGCCAGCAGAGCGGCGGTGGCGAGGGCTGCGACGGCGGCGGGCAGGGCGCGCCGCGGGGTCCGGGTGATCATGGAATGCACGGCACAGGAATATCACCTGCCTGTCACATCAGTCACATGGGATTCTCAGAGTGCTCTGCGTCAACGGGCCGGAGCACGCCGCCCACCGGCCGCGAGAAGTGATTCCGCGGCGGTCCGAACGGTGCCATGCTGAGGTCATGACAGAAAGCAGTGCGGTGGCACCGCTCCGTCACCAGGCGGAAACCGGTGGGCGGCGGCGGGAGTTGGCCGCGGCGACGGTCGGATCGGTGGTCGAGTCCTTCGACTGGAACATCTACGCCGTCCTCGCGCCCTACTTCGCGGCGGACCTCTTCGGGCACGGCAAACACGGCGTCAGCGGCGTGCTCGGCGCGTACGTCACCTTCGCGGTGGGCTTCGTCGCCCGGCCGGTCGGCTCGTACCTGATCGGGCGGCTCAGCGACACCCGGGGACGGCGCTTCGCGCTCAGCCTCGGCATGGCGGTGATCGCCGTCGCCAGCCTGGGCATCGCCGCCGTCCCGGGCCAGCGGAGCATCGGGGTCTGGGCGGCCGTGCTGGCCGTGCTCGCCCGGGTGGTGCAGGGGCTCGCCTTCGGCGGGGAGGCGCCGAGCGTGGCCGCGTACGTCACCGAGACCGCCCCGCGGCGGCACCGCTTCGCGTTCAGCTCGGTCTCCTACGGCGGGATCATCCTCGGCTCGCTGCTCTCCTTCGGCGTGCTCACCCTGCTGATCCACACCCTCGGCAAGTCCGGCCTGGAGAACGGCGGTTGGCGCTGGGGCTTCGTGGTCGCCGCGCTGCTCGGGCTGGCCGCCGTCTGGGTGCGGCGGTGGGCGCCGGAGAGCGCGGAGTTCCACCGCGCCCGGGAGCGGGCGGGCCGCACCGCCCGCCCGCCGTTCCTCCGGACGCTGCGCGAGCACCGCTGGGCGGTGCTCACCGTCTTCCTCAACACCCTGGGCGGGACGGTCGGTTACTACTTCGCGCTGGTGTACCTGCCGCAGTACGCCGCCGCCTACCACGTGATCGGCAAGGAGGAGGCGGCCTCCTTCATGACCGTGGTGCTCGGCGTGGTACTGGCCACCATGCTGCTCACCGGCGCCGCCGCCGACCGCTTCGGCCTGCTGCCCGTCGCCCGGATCGGCTTCGGCCTGCCGATCCCGCTGGTCGGGGTGCTGCTCGCCGGGCTGCGCCAGGGCTGGCTGCCGTTCCAGGTCGTCGCCGTGCTGCTGGGGATGCTGGTGGCCACGGTGCTCGGCACGCTCAACGTCTTCACCGGGCTGCTGTTCCCGACCGAGGTGCGGGCGGTCGGCCTCGGCGTGGTCAACGCGGCCACCATCGCGGCGTTCGGCGGCACCTTCCCGCTGCTCGCCGAGTGGCTGAGTGGCCGGCACTGGCTGGGCGTGATCCCCGCGTACGTCACCGTCTGCACGGCCGGCCCGGCCCTCGCGCTGCTGACGGCGATGAAGGTGCCCTCCTTCGCCGAGGCCGTCCGCGAGACGGAAGGAGCGGTTCAGCGGACACCCGGAACCGCCTGACGGACAGTCATCGGCTGTGGTTGAGTGGTCCGGACCACTGCTGAACGGGGAGGGCTGGCGTGGGCATCGACGCACCGGGTACCGACATACCGGACACCAACACACAGGACGGCGGCCTGCCGGAGGACTGCGGGCCCGACGGCTGCGGCTCGGACGACTGCGCGCCGGGGGGCCGCGTGTCGGAGAGCTGGCTGACCGAGGCCGGGTTCGAGGAGCCGCCGCCGGTGGACCTGCGCACCGACCGGGCGCACTCCGCCCGGGTCTACGACTACCTGCTCGGCGGCAAGACCAACTTCCCCGCCGACCGCGAGGTCGGCGACCGCGTCCTCGCCGAACTGCCCGGCGTGCGCGAGGACGCCACCGCCGCCCGCGCCGTGATGCGGCGGATGGTCCGCCGGCTCGCCGGGGTGCACGGCGTCCGCCAGTTCCTGGACGTGGGCACCGGCATCCCCACCACGCCCAACCTGCACGAGATCGTCCAGGCCGTCGACCCGGCCTGCCGCGTGGTCTACGTCGACAACGACCCGATCGTGCTCGCCCACTCGCGGGCCCTGCTCACCAGCACCCCCGAGGGCCGTACCGCCTACGTCCAGGGCGACCTGCGCGAGCCGGAGCAGTTCCTCGCCGACCCGGGGGTGGCCGCCACCCTGGACCTCCGCGAGCCGGTCGCCCTGACGCTCATCAACATCGTCCACTTCCTCTCCGACGAGGTCGCGCACCCGCCCGTCCGCAAACTCCTGGACGCCCTGCCGGCCGGCAGCTTCCTCGCCCTCTCGGCCGGGACCGCCGACATCGCGCCGGAGCGCGCCGGGATCGCCACCCGCCGCTACGCGGAGGCCGGGATCGACCTCCACCTCCGCTCGCGCGAGCGCGTCGAACGCTTCTTCAGCGGGCTGGAACTGGACGACCCGGGCGTCGTCCTGGTCGACCGCTGGCACCCGGAGCCCGCCGGGGACCCGGTGCCGGGCGAGGGGAAGGTCGGGGTGTACGGGGGAGTCGGCCGCAAGGCGTAGGCGCCCGTCCCTGCGAACGGGCCCTGTGGACGGGCCCTGCGAACGAGGCCTGAGAACGAAGCGTGCGAACGGAAGCTGCGAAAACGATCGTCTTTACGTGCACATGTCATTAAAGTGACTGCCTGTCGAACCCCCACTCGGCAGGCGGAGTCCTCATGACCATTGCACGCAGGTCCATCCTCAAGGGCACCTCGGCGGCCGGAGCCGCCCTGGTGGCCGCGGCCTCGACGGCGGGCGCGCAACCCGCGGCCGCCCAACCGGCCGACGACGCGCCCACCAGCCCGCTCCTGCAGACCACCCCGCACCGCTCCGGAACGGCCGCGGTGTCCGGGCTGCACCTCCAGTTCGGCACCGACGCCGGCACGGAGATGACCGTCTCCTGGCTCACCCCGCAGTCCGTGCGCCGCCCGCAGGTGCGGTACGGCTCACCGGACGGCGGCCTCGGCCGGGTCGTCCAGGCCGAGACCCGCACCTACCGGGACTCGATCGACAAGGTCGAGGTGTACGTCCACCACGCGCGGCTCACCGGCCTGCGCCCGGGCACCACCTACCTCTACAGCGCCGGCCACGACGGGGCCACCCCCGAGACCGGCACCTTCACCACCGCCCCGCGCGGCCGCGCCCCGTTCACCTTCACCAGCTTCGGCGACCAGGCCGCGCCCAACCTCCGCCGCCGGATCACCTTCCCCGACGGGATGCCCTCCCCGCTCGGCAAGTACCCGGTGTTCATGAGCAGCCAGGTCGGCACCGCGGCCTCCGCCGACATCGTCGCCGCGGTCGAGCGCGTCGGCCCGCTGTTCAACCTCATCAACGGCGACCTCTGCTACTCCTCCTACGCCGGCCGCCACGGCCAGAGCCGCACCGCGACCTGGGCCGACTGGTTCATCAGCAACAGCCGCTCCACCCGGCTGCGGCCCTGGATGCCCTGCGTCGGCAACCACGAGAACGAGGGCGGCAACGGCCCGATCGGCGCGCTCGGCTACCAGGCGTACTTCTCCCTCCCCGACTCCTCGGCCTCCTCCGACGAGGAGACCCGGGGCATGTGGTACGCCTTCACCGTCGGCTCGGTGCGCTTCATCAGCCTCGCCAACGACGACGAGGCGATCCAGAACTCCGGCGACGTCTACCTGCGCGGCTTCTCCGGCGGAGCCCAACGGCGCTGGTTGGAGCGGGAGTTGCGAGCGGCGCGGGGCAACCGGGCGATCGACTGGATCGTGGTCTGCATGCACCACCCGATGATCTCCAGCTCGAAGCACGGCTCCGGCAGCGACCTCGGCCTGCGCGAGACCTGGGGCCCGCTGTTCGACGCCTACGGGGTCGACCTGGTGGTGTGCGGCCACGAGCACTACTACGAGCGTTCCCACCCCGTCCGCGGCACCCTGCCCAACGACGCCCGCACCCCGGTGCCGACCAGCACCCGCACCGACATGGTCGACACCGGGCGGGGCACCGTCCACATGGTCATCGGCGCCGGCGGCAACGCCGCCACCACCCAGGACGACCTCTTCGAGCAGCCCAAGGGCCGGGTGGTCATCGGGCTGGAGGACCCGAAACCGGGCGCGCCCTACCGGGAGTCGGTCTGGCTCACCGAGGACGCGCCCTGGGCCGCCGTCCAGGACCGCGAACACGCCCACGGCTTCGCGGCCTTCGAGGTCGACCCGGGCGACCGGCGCGGCGGCACCACCACCATGAAGGTCACCTACTACACCTTCGACGGACCGCACGGGGACCTCACCCCGGTGGACACCTTCACCCTGTACCGGCGCCGGACGGACGGGCGCGACGGCTGACCGCCACCGGCACCGCCACTGACCGACACCGGCGCCGGGGGGGGGGGGTGGCGGTGGCGGTCAGCGCCCGAACCAGGCGCATATTCACATCAGAAGCGGCCGAC
>NZ_JBHUAL010000328.1:0-6025 GCF_042789775.1 Kitasatospora sp. NPDC056800
GCCGCACGCTCCCGTGCGACCGGCCGCCGCCGTCTCCGGGCCCCCGGAAGCGCGTGACGCGCCCGGAACGGCCCCGCGCCGCCTGTGGGATCGGCCACAGGCCCCCGCGTGCCGGAATCCCCGCGCGCGGGGCGCACGCGCCGCCCGCACGGTTCGTACGCCCAACCCGCGCAGGCCTCCTGACGGCACGCCCGCAACCGTTCCGATCGGCCGAAACCCGGTGGACGCCCCGCGCTCCGGCGCCACCGCCCGCCCCCGTCCCGTCGACGCCGGGCGGTGCCCGTGGATAGGGTCGGACCCCATGGCTGGCAGAGCGCCGGGCACACCGCCCCAGACGACTGCGACGAGGCCCGGCGCCGCCCCGGCGTCCGAGTCCGTGACGGCCCGGTTGCGCAAGAGGCTCCGCCGGGTCCGCCGAAGGCTGCGCACGGCCGGGGTGGACTACTTCCGCGGCGGCGCCGCCGACTGGCCGGTGCTCTGCGCGCTCGCCCTGCTCGTCCCGCTGCTGATCATGCTCAACATCTGGATCCCCGGCTGGGCCCCGCCCACCTCCCTGGTCCTGCCGATCCTGGCCGGCGCCCTGCTGCTGCGCCCCGGCAGCCTGGTGGTGCTCTACGCGCTGGCCGCCCTCGGCCTCTCCTCCGAGTCCGTGATCCACACCGGCCAGCGGGTCGCCAGCAACAACCCCGAGGCGTACCTCTACGGGGTGACCCCGGGCGCGGCCCTGGTGGTCGGCGCCGCCGGCGTGGGCGGCCTGCTGCTCGCCCAGTTCCGGGCCCGGGTCGGCGTGCCCTGGTGGGGCGGCTCCACCATGCTGTTCGACCTGCGCGAGCGGCTGCGGGTGCAGAGCCGGGTGCCCGAGCTGCCGGACGGCTGGCACGCGGACATGGCGCTGCGCCCGGCCGGCGGCCAGTCCTTCTCCGGCGACTTCGTGGTCGCCGCGCGCACCGGCCCCGGCCAGCGGCTGCTGGAGGTGGTCCTCGCGGACGTCTCCGGCAAGGGCATGGACGCCGGCTCCCGCGCCCTGCTGCTCTCCGGCGCCTTCGGCGGCCTGGTCGGCTCGCTGCCCGCGCACGACTTCCTGCCCGCCGCCAACGGCTACCTGCTGCGCCAGTCCTGGGAGGAGGGCTTCGCCACCGCCGTCCACCTGGTGCTGGACCTGGACACCGGCGAGTACGAGCTGCTCTCGGCCGGGCACCTGCCGGGCATGCAGCGGCTGGCCGGGGAGGGGCGCTGGGAGGTCAAGCAGGCCGAGGGCCCGCTGCTGGGGATCTACGACGGCGCCAAGTTCGAGGGCGTGCGAGGCCGGCTGAACCGGGGCGACGTGCTGATGCTGTGCACCGACGGCATGGTCGAGGCGCCGGGCCGGGACCTCGGGGAGGGCATGGACCGGCTGATGGGGGAGGCGGACCGGCTGGTGCCCGGCGGCGGACCCGGCACGGGCGCGGGCGCCGCGGGCGCGCTGATCGAGACGGTCGCCCGGGACATCAACGACGACCGCGCCGTGCTGCTGCTCTGGCGCGACTGACGCCCGCCGACGCCCGCCCGGCCCCCGTCGCCGGGGCACATGCCGGAGGCAGCCGCGGCTGTCAAGCCTGGCAGCTGATCTTCAGCCAAATCGGACGCCCCGTCGACTGACCGGACCACTGGCTTCCGTTACCCGCCCCCGACGGTTTCCCGGCCGCTCAGCACGGCCCCGCCGACGATTCGTCAGGACGGCTCCGCTATCGTCCCGGTCGGCGGAAACTCGTCTCGCATCGCAGGATATCGGCGTTGGGCTGACTTTCAGACCTTTACGCAATCGGCACGGTCGACCACACTGAGTCCGGGCGGGACTGTTCAGGATTCGGGGGATAGGGGGCGTCACGTGCGGCACGACAGACAGCGGTCGACCGCGGGCTCCCTCACCGGCGGTGTGCCGGACGGTCCGCGATTCCGCCTCGGGACCGTCGGACAGGCCGGGGTCCGGCTTTCGCAGGTGCCGCCGGGCGGCGGCACCACGCTATGAAAACGAGGAAGTGAGTCCGGGTGGCACTCTCCGTCTCCGCACTGGTCCTGTTCGCGATCCTGTGCATCATCTTCATCCGCAACAAGCAGATGAAGATCCCGCACGCGATCGTCGCCGCCCTGTTCGGCTTCATGCTGCACGAGACCACGGTCGCGACCTCCATCAACTCCCTGCTGGCCAACCTCGCGCACAGCATCTCCGGCATCACCGGAGGCTGATCCGGCCGGGCCGTCCGCACCCCCGCCGCGGGGCTACCGGCCGGCCCGTCTGGCTTCCCGCCAGCGAGCGAACAGTCCCCGGGGGCGCGCGGCCGCCGGGGCCGGGACACGCATCGGTGCGGGTGCCACGGCACCCGCCGACGTGTGCTGCCCCGACGCCGCCGGCTCGGCCGTCAGCAGGACGAACAGCCGGGCCCAGCACAGCCGTTCACCCCGCGGCCAGTCCAGCGCGCGCAGCGCCGCCGAGGCCGCCTCCGACACCTCGCCGCCCACCCGGACCTCGGCGACGTCGTCCCCCGCCTTGCCGCCCAGGAAGAGCTTGACGCCCACCGGCCCGGTCCCGGTCAACTCCGCGCGCAGCGCGGGCGCGAGCGCCGGCAGCACCCGGTGCTCGGCCAGCCAGCCCGCCAGGTGCTCGTTGCCGAAGCCGAACACCGCGGCCGGCCCCTGCACCGCCCGCCAGCCCGGGAGTTCGGGCAGGGCCGGGCGGTCGGCGTGCACCCCGCGGCCCTCCGCGAACTCGACCAGCACCGGGGCGGTGGTGGTCGCCCACATCTTCACCGCGTTGGCGAGCTTCTCCTCCTCGGTCTTGCCGAGGCCGGCCGCGCAGTCCCACACCACCGGGGCGTCCGCCCGGCCCAGGTGCAGCACGAAGCCGAGGTCCACGTGCCCGGCGCCGTCGTCCCCGGGGTGCTCGCGGACCGCCACCGCCGTGGTGCCGGGGCCGCGGACCACCTCGCCGTCCGGGCGGAACACCTGGCCCAGCCGCGCCATCTCGCGGACCACACAGCGCTGTATGACGGCCAGCCGCTCCTGAGGACCCACCGGGACTCCTCCACCTCGGGAGCGCGCGGATGAGGTCGCGCTCGAACTCCGCTCGAACGCCGCCGAGGCTATCGGCCTGGCAGCCCACCGGGAAACCGTGCGGACCCCGCGGCCCTCCGGTCGCGGAAATGTCCGGCATGCCCCACTTTGGGCAGCGGAACCTGAAGGCCGTCCGCCCGGAGGACCCGCATGCCCCGCAGCGCCGCCCCGCCCCCGCCCGTCCTCCTCGCCCCCGCTCCGCCGCCGTTCGGCCCCGCGGACTCCGGACTGGTCGCCGAGATCGAGGCCTACCTCGCCTCGCTGCCCGCCCCCGCGCGCACCCCGGTGCCGTACGTCTGCCCGTACGGCAGCACCATGCGGCCCTGGCAGGCCGGCCACCCCGAACCCCGGGCCACCCTGCTCGACCGGGCGCTGGGCCGGCCCGCCCGGCCCGTCCCGGTCGCGGCGGCCGACCACCTCAGGCTCGCCTCCCGCTACATCGGGGCGCACGGCTGGCTCCAGGGCGCGATGTGGGACGAGGCCGGCCGGGTCTGCCTGCTCGGCGCGCAGGCCGCCGTCCTGGCGCACGGCTACGGCACCCCGGCCACCGTGCGCACCGCCCGGGTCCAGCTGATGGAGGTGCTGCACGCCACCGGCCGCCCGGCGCGCTCCCCGGACGAGTACAACGACCGCCCGACCACCCGGGAGGGCGACGTCCACCAGCTGCTGGACCGGGCCGCCGCCCGGGCCGCCCGGCTCGGGCTCTGAGGCCCCGCAATGCCTCCGGGTGGCCCCGCGACGCCTCCGGGGGCTTCCGGACGGGAAAACGTCGACGGCCCCGGTGTGCTGGGCACACCGGGGCCGGACCGGAGAGCGGGCGACGAGAATCGAACTCGCGTGACTAGTTTGGAAGACTAGGGCTCTACCATTGAGCTACGCCCGCACGACCTTCCCAGCCGTCACCGGCCGGAAGTTCGGGGGACAGCCTACCTGGTCCGGCCGCCCGCGTGCACACCGGATCGCGCACACCCCCTGCGCGCCCGCGCGGTATATCCCGCGTCGCGCCCGGGCGGATTGTGTCGGCGAGCCGCCCAGGCCCGGCGTGTACGCTTCCTCTCGGCACCACGGGGTGTGGCGCAGTTTGGTAGCGCGTCCGCTTTGGGAGCGGAAGGCCGTCGGTTCGAATCCGGTCACCCCGACAGTGCGGCAGGGTCTCGTCCGTAGGGGCGGGGCCCTGTTCTGTCTCGGCGCTCCCGGACGGCGGTACGGTGGCGCCTGGCGTCCGCCTTTGGTGGTACCGGTAGGATGGGGCGCTGGCGGTAGTCCCTGTGGCGTCAACCCAGGTCAACCGCACGAGGGCGAGGAGTCAAGCTCACCGTCCACCCCACGGGAGATGCAGCTCCAACCGCCCATCGCCCGTCTCGTCCGACCCCCCTTCCGGCTCCGTCCGGACGACGGGGACGGGCGGAGACAACCTGACCGCAAGCCCCTAGGAGACCTAACCGTGAAGAGCGCCGTCGAGACTCTGAACCCGACCCGGGTTCGACTCACCGTCGAGGTGCCCTTCGAGGAGCTCAAGCCCAGCCTCGACGCGGCGTACAAGAAGATCAACCAGCAGGTCTCGGTCCCGGGCTTCCGCAAGGGCAAGATCCCGAACCGGGTCATCGACCAGCGCTTCGGCCGTGGCGCCGTGCTGGAGGAGGCCGTCAACGACGCCCTGCCGCGCTTCTACACGCAGGCCGTCGACGAGGGCAAGATCGAGGTCCTCGGACAGCCCGACATCACCAACATCGAGGGTGTCGAGAAGATCGCCGATGGCGGCGACCTGAAGTTCACCGCCGAGGTGGACGTTCGTCCCGAGGTCACCCTGCCGGAGTTCTCCTCCATCGAGGTGACCGTCGACCCGATCGCCGTCTCCGACGAGGACATCGAGAAGTCGCTGGAGCAGCTGCGCGAGCGCTTCTCCTCGGTCAAGGACGTCGAGCGCGCCGCCGCCGCCGGTGACATCGTGGTCGTCGACCTGGTGGCCAAGGTCGACGGCGAGGTGCCGGAGGACGGCACCGCCAACGGCGTCAGCTACGAGATCGGCTCGGGCCGTCTGATCGACGGCATCGACGAGGCCGTCATCGGCCTGTCGGCCGGCGAGGAGAAGACCTTCGAGACCGAGCTCAAGGGTGGCACCCAGGCGGGCAAGACCTCCGAGGTCTCCGTCACCGTCACCGCCGTCCAGGAGAAGGAGCTGCCCGAGCTGGACGACGAGTTCGCCCAGCTGGCCAGCGAGTTCGACACCCTGGAGGACCTGCGCGCCGACTCCCGCAAGCGCCTGGAGCGCATGAAGGAGTACGACCAGGCCACCCAGGCCCAGGAGAAGGTCCTGGACGCGCTGCTCGCGCTGGTTGAGATCGAGTACCCCGAGAAGCTTCTCAAGGACGAGGTCGAGACCCGCAAGCACAACGTGGAGCACCACCAGCTCCAGCCGATGGGCCTCACCATCGACGCGTACCTGGAGACCCAGGGCAAGACCCGCGAGGAGTGGGACGCGGAGATCGAGGAGCAGGCGAAGAAGGGCATCAAGACCCAGTTCGTCCTGGACCAGATCGTCGCCAACGAGGAGCTGGGTGTTAACCAGGAGGAGCTCACCGAGCACCTCATCCGCCGCGCCGCCGGCTCGGGCCTGACCCCGGACCAGTTCGCGCAGCAGGTCGTCCAGGGCGGCCAGGTTCCGCTGCTGGTCGGCGAGGTCGCCCGCGGCAAGGCGCTGGCCACCGTGGTCGAGGCCGCCAAGGTCGTCGACACCGAGGGTAACGAGGTCAACTTCGACGACGAGGACGAGACGGCCGAGACCGTCGAGGCCGCCGCCGAGGAGACCGCCACCGAGGAGAAGACCGAGGCCTGAGCGCCCCGGTAGCCCCTTCCGGCCGCAGCGGGCCCGGACGCCGTACGGTGTCCGGGGCCGCTGTCGTCCGGCCCCGCGGCCCCCCCCCCCCAGCGCACA
>NZ_JBHUAL010000329.1:0-5945 GCF_042789775.1 Kitasatospora sp. NPDC056800
GGCCACTCCTGCGCGAGAAGTCGGCCGGGCCGACTTCTCGCGCTTACGGGTGGGTTGCGCGGGCGCGGCAGCGGGTGAGGGCGTAGGTGATGCGGCGGTCGGAGGGGAGCGTGGTGGCGAGGAGTTCGCCGGCCGTGACGAGGGTGGTCCAGTAGAGGGCGGGGTCGCCGGTGCGGGGAAGGGGATGCGCGGCGGCGAGGGAGAGGTACGCGGAGATGAGGTTGCCAGTGGTGAACCAGCGTTGGAGGCCGTGGTGGTGGCCTGGGCGGATGCCGCCCATGGCGTCGATGGCGACGAGGAAGTGTTCGACGACGGCGAGTTCGGTGTCGGTGAGCGACTTGGGGACGTCGAAGACGCCGAGGGCTTCGAGGAGTTCGCCGGTGTCGGTCTCGGTGTCGGGGCGGGGGTCGGCGAGGAGGGCGTCGTAGCACTCGGCCAGGCGGCGGGTGGTTTCGGCGTGGGGGATGTCGAGGGCGAGGCAGACGGCGCGCGCGACGGGCAGGGGCGGGTGGCCGAGGCGGGCCAGGAGGGCGTAGGTCGCGGCCGGGGTGGCCCCACGGGAGAGGGTGTGCCGGGCGAGGGTGACGAGGTTCATGGAAGAAGCGGCTCTCAGGCGAGGGTGGTGACGGGGGCGATATGGGCCCAGACGAACTTGCCGATACCACAAGGGCGGGCGGCGCAACCCCACCGTTCGGCAAGTTCGTCGACAAGGAACAGACCGCGCCCCTTCTCATCGTCGGGGACGGCGGTCCGGAGGATCGGCCGTCCGGTGCCGGCATCGTGGACTTCGAGGCGCAAGCGGGAGCCGGTGAGGGCGAAGCGGACCTCGATGTGGCGGTCGTCGGGGGCGTCGGAATGCAGGACGGCATTGGCGAAGAGCTCGCCGAGGAGCAGTTCGGCGGTGTCGCGGTAGCGGTCCCCGGAGGGCAGCCCGGAGAGGTAGGCCCGGAGCAAGTACCGCGCGAGGGGCGTGGATTCGGTCCGCGCGTCGAGGCGTGCGACGAACATGCGCGGGCGGCGGGACATCAGCATGGGGGCACCTCGAAGGGGAACGCGGACGGGACCATTCGCACCACGGCTGGTGATTGGCCGATGACGAACAGTCAACATCCATGCCCTGCGGTCGGCTATGGTCGGGGCGCGCCCGGACGTTGAAACCCTTGAAACCCACCTGCCAGGGGGAACTGTCGTGCGAACCGACCGTGGGCCGAACCACAGGCTCGCCTCACTGATGGCCGAAGCCGCCTGGGGCAACGGCGATTTGGCTCGGGCCGTCAACCGGACCGGCACCGAGACCGGGCAGCGGCTGAAGTACGACGCCTCGGCCGTCTCCCACTGGCTCAGCGGCACCTCGCCTACGGCGAAGGCCCTGCCGGTCGTCCTGGAGACACTGGCGCGGAGGCTCAAGCGGCCGATCACCGCCGTCGAGGCCGGATTCCGCGGGACACCTACCCCTGTTGAGCAGCCGACGGATACGGTGTCAGGGCTGATCGACCTGGGGAGCCTCGATATGGACCCGTCCCGGCGCGGAATCCTCACGGCCGGCCTCTACTCGGTGGCCCTCACCATCCCCGGCTGGCCCGACGTGGTGGGCCGCTTCGAGAGACTGCGGACCGACCCCCACCTGCGGATCGGCATGGCGGAGGTCCAGGCGGTCGCGGCGATGACCGAGCGGATCAGCGACCTGGACGACCAGTTCGGCGGCCGGATGACCCGTCCGATGGCCGCCTCGTTCCTGGTCAACACGATCGTCCCGTACCTGCGGGCGGACGCCGGCGAGGACGTCCGCAAGGCCATGCTGTCGGCCGCCGCCGACCACTGCTACCTGACCGGCTACATGGCCGTGGACGAACGCCACGACTCCCTGGCCCAGCGCTACTACTTGAAGGCCCTGGAGCTGGCCGGGCACGCGGGCGACCACCTCACCTACTGCACCACCCTGCGGGGCATGAGCGTTCAGGCCGTCAATCTCGGCCACGGCAGCAGCGCCCTGCGGCTCGCGGACGCCGCCTCGGCCGCTTCCCCGGAGGCCGGTCCCCGCATGAGGGCCTTCCTCGCCGGCCAGCAGGCCCACGCCCTCGCCCAGACCGGGGACAGGATCGGAGCCCTGCTCCACCTGCGCACAGCGGAAGTCGCGATGGATCAGGCCGAGTCGAAGGCGAAGGTCGTCGGCCGCTACGATCCCGCCGCCCTCGCGTACCACGTCGCCCAGGTCAACTACGAGCTCGGCGACCGCGATGGCGCGATCCGCGCGCTCCAGCACTCCGAGAAGCTCCGGCCCCCGGTGTACCGCGGGTCCCGCGTACGCACCCTCGCCATGCTCGCCGAGTGGCAGCTCGGAGCCGGCCGACTGGAAGAGGCCGTCCAGAACTGGCACCTCGCCCTGGACGACTATCCGACCATCCAGTCCGGCCGGGCCGACGACCGCTTCCGCTCGATGCTCTCCGCGACCCGGCCGCATCGCCGCAACCCCCACGTGCGCGGGCTCCTCGAACGCGCCCGCCCCATGGCGGGCGGCCGAGGACCGGCGCGAACGGTACGGGAGACCAGGGCATGACCAGCGGCGAACCGGGCGTGCCCGTGCAGGCCACACGCGTGAGAGGGTCGGGAACGCAACTGGTGCGCGTGTGAGGGAGGGACCGCTCGTGGAGTGGGAGGTGTTCGGGCGTCGGCAGGTGTTCGGGAGTCCGTGGGTCGAGGTCTGGCTCGATGACGTCGACATCCCCGGTGTCGGCCGGATCGACCACCACGTCGTCCGCTACCCCCGCTCCTCGACCACCGCCGTCGTCACCAACGAGGCCGGCGAGTTCCTGCTCCTCTACCGGCACCGGTTCATCACCGGCCGCTGGGGCTGGGAGGTGCCGGCCGGTTGGGTCGAGCCCGGTGAGGAGCCGGCGGCGGCCGTCGTCCGCGAGGTCGAGGAGGAGACCGGCTGGCGTCCAGGCCGGGCCGAGCTGTTGACCGAGTACGACGCCATGGCCGGCATCGGCGACGCCCACTTCCACGCCTACCACGTCACCGACTGCATCCGGATCGGCGAGCCCGAGGACGTCTCCGAGGCGAGTCGCGTGGAGTGGGTCCCGGAGGGCGAGGTGGTGAAGCTGCTGACGAGCGGCGGGGTTCCGGACGGGCCGTCGCACGCCGCCCTGTCCTACTACCTCGGCCCGCATCGACTCGCTCGGTACTCCTGAACACCTCGCCCGGCGTGGGGGCGCACTCGGTGCGGGGGGCTTGGGCTTCACGCTCGAACGGTTCGCACTCTTCGTAGTGGCTGTGCTACTTTCCGCATCATCAACAGAACATAGGAGACCCCGGCGGTGGTGGAACACCCCGGGGTCAGGCACCAGGAGCAAGGACTCCAGATGCGGATTCATCGTAGCGTTCATTCGCGCGCGTTCAGCGTGCTTCCGAACGGCCTGTTGCAGGACCGGCGGTTGAGTTACACCGCTCGTGGCCTCCTCGCCGACCTGCTCTCCCGCCCCGACGGGTGGCGGGAGGACGGGCGGCAGATGGCGGACAGCAGTCCGCAGGGGCGTGGCGCCGTCCGACGGGCCCTCAAGGAGCTGAAGGACGCCGGGTACTACCGGGTCGACAGGGTCCGGATGGCCGACGGGACGGTCCGGTCCGAGGCCCACGTCTTCGACACCCCGCAGCCCGAACCGGCTGTCCCCCGCCCGGCCTCCGGTGGAGGGAGTTCCGGCCGCGCTGTCACCCCTCCCGTAAAGGACCCGGGACAAGAACCCACCCTCCCGGATGAACGGACGCGGGCCGCCGTGGCCACCCTGTTCCGGGTGATCCGGCCCGAACCCCGCCTGCGCCTCGGCGAGACCGAGGCGCAGACACTGGCACCGCTCGTCGCGCAGTGGCTGGAACGGGGCTGCGACGAAGCCGAGTTGGCCCACGCCCTGCTCCCCGGACTGCCGCAGCCGATGCACTCCCCGGTGGCGATCCTCCGGGACCGGCTGCAACGGAAACTGCCGCCGGAGCGCCCCGAAACCCAACCGGCCTCGTACGCCGAGTGCGGCCGCTGCCACGATCCGGTGCCCCGCCCCGGCATCTGCCGCGCCTGCGCGGGCCTCGGCACGAGAACCGTCGCCGTCGGCACCGGCGCGCCCGCCACTCCCGGAGGCGTCGCCCGCGCCCGCGCCGCCCTACGGGGGTGGCAGTCGCCGTCCGCCGTGGCGCTGGGCAGCTGACCTTCCATCGCACCATCGCCGCCTGCAGAAGCGCGCCTCTCCTCAGGGACGGGTGCCGGGCTGGTCGACGACGGCGCGGGCGAGGACGGCCATCTGGCTGGTGATGTCGCCCTTCCTGAAGGTCGCGCCGTCGGTGACGGCGACGCTGCGCTCGCCGAGGTAGGTGTAGTCGGTGCTGTCGAAGATCCACTGAACCTCGGCCCTCGCACCGCTGTCCCGGCGCGCGACCGCGATGCCGGGGCGGCCTGCCGCGTCGGTCACCGAGTCGATCACCCTGACGCCGGGGATCTTCGCGGCCGCCCGGTAGAGCGCAGCGCTGACGGCCGGTGGGGCGATCTGGTCGCGCAGGAGGTCGCCGACGGTCCTGAACGCCTCCTCGTCGGGGCCGGGCCCGTGGCCTTCGGTGTCCGCGTGGATCCTGGCCAGCAGCGCATCCGGGTCGGTCGGCAGGGCGGCGACGTAGGCGTAGCCGCCGAACCTCCCGGCGTTCGGCACGGGTTCGGCCTCCCCGTGCTCGTCGCTTCCTCCGGGGTTCGGCAGGTGCCCGTCCACGAGCAGCAGTCCCCGCTTGCTGCCGTCAACGGACGTCCAGAGCTCCCGGGTCTGCGGCGCCTCGCCCTGCGACTTCGCCCAGTTGTCCAGGCTCTTCACGTAGACGAACTGGTCCCCGCGCGCCGCCGGGGCGGGCTGCTGTTCGGCGGCCCGCGCCGCGCGGTCCAGGACCACGGCCGCGACCGGCCGCGTGGGGTCGGCGCCCCGCTCGGTCGGCCCGCCGGCCAGCACCAGGGACAGCGCCAGGCCGCCCGCCAGCGCGGGCAGGGCCACCCAGCCGAGCCGCTTCCGCCGGGGCGCGGCCGCCGGCCCGCGCGCGAACTCGCTCATCAGGTGCCCCCGCAGCTGCCGCCGGCGGTCGGCGGGGAGCCCCGGTCCCGTGGGCGGTGGCAGCAGTTCGTCCTCGTTCATCGGATTCATCGGACTCATCGGGTCCTCCCCGGTGTTGTCGACCTGGCCGCTTCGGTGCGGCCACCCCGTACCTGTCCGGTGTCCGGAGCGGGTTCCCGCCCGCCCCGGAGCTCCTCGTCCACCAGCGCGCGCAGCTTGGTGCGGGCGCGCGAGAGCCGGGAGCGCACCGTGCCGATCGGCACCCCGAGTGCCTCGGCCGCGCTCACGTAGTCCAGGCCCGCCAGGACGCAGAGGCCGAACACCTCGCGCTCCGCCTTCCGCAGCCCGCCCAGTGCCCGCCGGACGGCGGCGAGCCGGGCGTCGTCGTCGAGCCGCCCGGCCAACTCCTCGGCGAAGTCCGGCAGGACGCCCCGCTCGGGCAGCCGCGCCAGCGCCGCCCGGTGCCGCCGGGCCGCCCGGGTCGTGTTGCGCAGGACCTGGGCGGCTATCCCGAACAGCCAGGGCCGCACCGGCCCGTCGTCCTCCCGCAGCCTGCCGCGCAGGCGCCACGCTTCGAGGAACGTCAGCTGGACGACGTCCTCCGCCGCGGCCCGGTCCCCCACCACCCGCACCGCGTACCGGTACAGATCGTCCGCCGTCTCATCGAACAGCTCCCCGAACGCCCACTGGTCGCCGCTCCTCAATCGCGCCCGCTGTGACAGTTCCACACCCCCACCTGTCCGCACGGGCCGCCGGGTTCCCGCCGGAGCACGGCAGAGCACGGCAGAGCACGGCAGAGCACGGCAGAGCACGGCAGAGCACGGCAGAGCACGGCAGAGGGCCCCGCCGAACCGGACGGTTCGGCGG
>NZ_JBHUAL010000330.1:0-5936 GCF_042789775.1 Kitasatospora sp. NPDC056800
CCCCCGGGGGCCGCCCCGCCGCTTCCGGCTGCCCGGAAGCCCCCACCAGATCGCCCGGAACCCCGCTCGACGGGCACTTGAGGAATCCGGCCGCCCCTCCGTGGCGCCGCTAGGGTGCGACGCATCCACCCCACCATCCCCCTGATTCGAACACACTTCCGCACCAGCAGCGCACAGTTCACCGGACCCGCGGGTCCACGGGTCCACAGCCCCACGAATCCACGGGCTCACGATCCTCCGAGCCCCACTCACCCGCACGAGAGGAGAACCGCCATGCACCTCAGGGTCCTCGGCCCCCTCACCGCCGACCTCAACGGCATCTCCGTCGTCCCCACCGCCGCCAAGCAGCGCCAGATCCTCGCCCTCCTCGCGCTCTACCCGAACCGGATCCTGCCCACGGCCACCCTGATCGAGGAGATCTGGGGCGACGACCCGCCAAGACAGGCGCTCACCACGATGCAGACGTACATCCTGCAGCTGCGCCGCCGGATCACCCAGGCCCTCGGGCCGACCCCGCACGCCACCGCCAAGGACATCCTCACCACCCGGCACGGCGGCTACCAGCTCACCACCCACCCGGACAACCTGGACGTCCACACCTACAACCTGCTGACCACCCAGGGCCAGCACGCCTTCAACCACGGCCAGGACCACCAGGCCGCCACCCAGTTCCGCCAGGCCCTCGCGCTCTGGCACGGCCCCGCCCTGGTCGACGTCCGGCCCGGGCCGATCCTCACCATCGAGATCATGCGCCTGGAGGAGAGCCGGCTGATCACCCTGGAACGCCGCATCGACACCGACCTGCGGCTCGGCCGGCACAACGAGCTGATCCCCGAGCTCACCCACCTGACCCACCAGCACCCGCACCACGAGGGCCTGCACGCCCAGGCCATGGTCGCGCTCTACCGGGCCGGCCGGCAGACCAGCGCCCTGACCACCTACCACCACCTGCGGCACCGGCTGACCACCGAGCTCGGCATCCAGCCCTCGCCGCACCTCCAGCACCTCCAGCACGCGATCCTCACCCTGGACCCCACCCTCAACACGCCCACCACGGCCCACCCGACCACCTACAACCTGTACTCGGCCTGAGCCCCGTCCGGACGGCCGTCCCCGCCGACCTCTCCCAGCTCCCAGCCCTCACCCACAGGACGCGTCATGACCACCGCACCCGAGAAACCCCTCGCCCTGATCACCGGCGGTACCCGCGGCATCGGCCTCGCCATCGCCCGCGAACTCGGCAGCCGCGGCCACCGTGTCTTCATCTGCGCCCGCACCGCCCGGGACATCGACCAGGCCCTCGCCACCCTGCGCGACGAGGGCCACCAGGCCGACGGCCTCACCTGCGACGTCCGCGACCCCGTCCAGGTCGGCGAACTGATCCGGCACGCGGTGGCCGAGTACGGCCCGATCACCGTCCTGGTCAACAACGCCGGACGCACCGGCGGCGGGCCGACCGCGACCACCACAGACGACCTCTGGTACGACGTCATCGACACCAATCTGAACGCGGTCTTCCTGGTCACCCGGGAGACCCTCCGGCACGGCCACATCACCAGCACCGCCCACCCGAGGATCATCAACATCGCGTCCACCGCCGGGAAGCAGGCCGTCACCCTGGGCGCCCCGTACACCGCGAGCAAGCACGCCGTGATCGGCTTCACCCGGGCGCTGGCCAAGGAGCTGGCGCCGACCGGCACCACCGTCAACGCCATCTGCCCGGGGTACGTCCAGACCCCGCACACCACCAGGATCCACCACGAGTACGCGACCGCCTACAACACCACCCCCGAGACCATCCACCAGCACTTCCAGCAGCACATCCCGCTCGGCCGCTACACCACGCCCGAGGAGGTCGCCTCGCTGGCCGGCTACCTCACCAGCCCCACCGCGGCCAGCATCACCGCCCAGGCACTGAACGTCTGCGGCGGGCTCGCCACCCAGTAACCCCGGCGCGATCCCGGCCGGCCACGGGAAGGATGAGGGCTCCGGTGCCCGCTGATCAGCCATGACGAACCGTCAGTTCTCCAGCGCACCCGTCACCTTGCTGGTGGCCGGCGCTCCCGCGCCCGAGCCCTGCCTGCCCGCCGGCCGTCCGCCCGGGCCGCTGGACGCCGGGGCGGTGCGCGCCGCGCTGGCCGGCGCCGCCCCCCGGCCCCGGCGGACCCCCGAACGGCCCGCCCGGGCACCGGAGTTCGTCCTGGTCGAGCTGCACC
Source organism: Kitasatospora sp. NPDC056800 (assembly GCF_042789775.1). Classification (NCBI taxonomy): domain Bacteria; kingdom Bacillati; phylum Actinomycetota; class Actinomycetes; order Kitasatosporales; family Streptomycetaceae; genus Kitasatospora; species Kitasatospora sp. NPDC056800. The sequence goes on from NZ_JBHUAL010000330.1 coordinate 2,217, forward strand.
GGAGATACCCGCCGGAGGCGCTGCGCACCGCGCTGCGCAGCGTCCTCGCCGACGACCCCGCCGGGCCCGCGGCGGACCTGCTCTGGCAGCGGACGGTGGACGGCCCGGACGGGCTCGACCGGGTGCTGGTGGAACTGGGGCGCAGCCTGGCCGGCGGCCCCCGGCTGCGGGCCGTCCTGGTCGAGGACGCGCGCGACGCCACCGGGGACGGCGGGCGCCACACCACCGGGGACGGTGCGCCGGACGGCGGGCGGCGGCTCTTCGTCGGCGTCGCCCAAGGCCCGCTCGCCCGCGCCGCCGGGGTGCTGGAGGAGCTGCGCGAGGCCCTGGCGCACCCGCCCGAGCCGGTCACCGTACCGACCAGCGCCCTCCAGCGGGAGCTGCTGCGCCAGGTGATCGGGGAGTCCGAGCCCGGCGGGCGGCACGTCGAGCAGCTGTCCTGGAACTGGCACGGGCCGCTGGACACCGAGCGCTTCACCGCGGCCTGGCAGTCCGTCTTCGACCACGAGACGGTGCTGCGCGCGGCCTTCGACTGGGACGAGCACGGCCCCGACGACCCCTGGATGGTGCTGCACGAGCACGCCGTCCCCGAGGTGACCCGGCACCGCCACGGCGCCGCCGACTGGGAGGACCTGCTCGCCGCCGACCGTCGGCGCGGCTTCGACCTGCGCCGCCCCGCCCTGCTGCGCGCCACCCTCGTCGACGCCCCGCCGGACGCCGGGGAGGGGCCCGCCACCCGGGTCCTGCTCACCTACCACCACGCGATGCTGGACGGCTGGAGCGTACGGCTGCTGCTCCAGTCCTTCTACCGCGCCTACCTGACCGGCGGCGTGCTGGCCGGCGGCCAGCGCCGCCCCGACCTGCGCGACCACGCCCGCTGGCTGTCCGGCCGGAGCACCGACGCGGCACGGCAGTTCTGGTCCACCCGGCCCCCCGCCACCGCCGTCCTGCCGCTCGCCCCCGACCCGCGCCGGCGCGGCAGCGGCCGGGCCCGGCGCCGGCTCACCCCGTACGAGGCGGTCCGGCTGCGCGGCTGGGCGGCCGCCTGGGGCGCGGGCGAGAGCAGCGCCCTCCAGGCGGCCTGGGCGCTGCTGCTGTACCGCGCCGAGCAGACGGACCGGCCCCGCCGCCCGGCCCGCGCGGTGCGGGTCGGCTTCGCGGTGACCGTCTCCGGCCGGGGCATCCCGCTGGACGGCGTCGAGCGGCTGCCCGGCGCCCTGCGCAACCCGCTGCCGATCTCCGTCCGGGTGCAGCCGGGCACCACCGTGCCGCAGCTGCTCGCGGCGCTGCGCGACGGGGTGCTCGACCTCGCCGCGTACGAGTGGGTCTCCCCCGGCCAGGCCCACCGCTGGACGCCCGGCGCGCGCGGGCAGCGGCCGAACAGCCTGGTCGTCCTGGAGCACCAGCCCGCCGCGGCGCACCACCTGCGGCTGGAGACCGACCTGGCCGCGCACGGCATCCACGTGGAGGGTCCGGCCCCGGCCGGCACCCTCACCTCGTACCCGATCACGCTCGCCGCCCACTACGACGCCACCGGCGGGCTGGTCCTCACCACCACCCACGACCGTGCCCTGCTCGCCGACCGGGACGCCGCCGAACTCCTCGACCAGAGCGCCCACCTGCTGCGCAGCTTCCCCGACCTGCCGAGCGGGCTGGGCACCACCGAGGTGCTGCGCTCCACCCTGGCCGGACAGCCGGCGCCCCGGCTGGGCGAGCCGGCGGCCGGCGCCGCCGAGGGCACCGAGCCGGCCGCCCCGGCGGTGCGCCTGGACGTGCTGCGCCGGGCCGCCCACCCGGGCGCGGGCTGGGTCCTGCTGCTGCCCCCGCCCGACGCCCCGCACACCCGCTACCCCGGCGCCGCGCGCGACTGGCCCGGCCCGCAGGCCCTCGGGGTGCTGCGCCCCGCCGGGGACGACCCGCCCCCGGCCGCGTACCGACCGGTGCTCGGCCCGCTGCTGGAGTCCCGCGCGCCGGTCGCCCTGGTCGCCCCGCCGGGGCTCGGGGCCACCGCGTGCGGGATCGCCCGGCTGGGTTCGCCGGCGCACCCGCCGCTGGTGGTGCTGCTCGACGGGGACGGCGACCTGGCAGCGGTGGCGGGCCTGCTGGGGGGCCTGCCTCGGCGCCGCTAGGACCGGCGCGGCTTCGAGAGGGCCTAGGGTGGCGACCGTGGCCCGCTTCGTCCTGATCCGCCGTACGCCGCTGCCGCCCGCCGAGTGCTGGGAGCGGCTGACGGACTGGTCCCGGCACGGGGACCGGGTGCCGTTCACCCGGGTCCGCGTGGTCCGGGGCTCCGGCCGGGAGGCGGGCGACGTCGTCCTGGCCCGGACGGCCCTCGGGCCGTTCCGTTTCGACGACCCGATGGAGCTCACCGAGCTGGTCGTCCCCGGCCCCGGCCGGGACGGGCGGTGCCGGCTGGTCAAGCGCGGCCACCCGGTGCACGGCTGGGCCGAGCTGCGGGTCCGGGCGGTGGGCGGCGGCAGCGCGGCGGTCTGGACGGAGGAGCTGACGGTCGCCGGCCTGCCCCGGACGCTCGATCCGCTGCTCGATCCGGTCCTGGCGCGGTCCGGGCGCCTGGTCTTCGGCCGGGTCCTGGACCACCTGCTGGGGCTGTAGCGGCCCGGCCGCTCAGGACGGCAGGAAGCGGGCGCCCGGGCCCGGGCCGCGGTAGACGGAGTCCGGGGGCAGGTGGGTGTGGCCGCCCGCGCACTCCAGCACGAGGGTGACCGGTTCGTCGCAGTCGTGCTCCTCGCCGCCGCCGTGCCGGACGACGACCGACGGGCCCTCCTCGTCGGCGAGGTACTTGTCGCCCCACTCCAGCAGGGCGATCACGGTGGGCCGCAGGTCCCTGCCCTTCTCGGTGAGGTGGTACTCGAAGCGCTGCCGGTCGCCGGGCTCCTGGTACGGCACGCGGCGCAGCACGCCCGCGGCGACGAGGCCGTCGAGCCGGGTGGACAGCAGGTTGCTGGCGATGCCGAGCCGGGTGCGGAACTCCCCGAAGCGGCCGACGCCGTCCAGCGCCTCCCGCACGATCAGCAGCGACCAGCGTTCGCCGACCGCCGCGAGGGCGCGCCCCATCGAACAGTTCACCGGGTCGATCCGCCGCCGCTGCTCCGCCATGGGTCGATCCTAGCCCGTCCGACCCACCTGGGTTGACAATCCGTACTCAGCCCGGGCTAGGCTCCGGGCCACCTGAGTTGAGAAATTAAATCCAGGAGGCGACGGCCATGCCGATGCTCGACGTCCACATCCCCGACGGCGCCCTGCGCCCGGAGGCGGAAGCGGCCCTGCTCAACCGCATCACCGAGATCCTGATCCGCCACGAGGGCTTCGACCCCGCCGACCCGGTCACCCGCTCGGTGTCCTGGCTCTTCCTCCACCGGCCCGCCGCCGTCTACGTCGGCGGCGAGCTCGCGGACGCGCCGCGCTACAAGGTCGTCCCGTCGGTGCCCGAGGGCCAGCTCGACGCCCGCAAGCGCGCGGGCGTCATCGCCGACGTCACCGAGGCGATCCTGGACGCCGAGGACGGCGCCTGGCCGCGCGACCCCGGCCGGATCTGGGTGTTCCCCACCGAGATCCCCGAGGGCCACTGGGGCGGCTTCGGCAAGGTCAGGCCGCTCGCCGCGATCCTCGCCCGGCTCACCGGCAACGACCGCGCCCGGGCCCGCGACCTCGCCGCGCGGCGGATCGCCGAGAGCCGCGCCGAGCACGCCCGGCTGCCGT
>NZ_JBHUAL010000331.1:0-5914 GCF_042789775.1 Kitasatospora sp. NPDC056800
GCCCGGAACCTGACGGTTCCGGGCCTCTCGCGTTGCGGCGATCCCGACGGGACTTGAACCCGCGACCTCCACCTTGACAGGGTGGCGAGCTAACCAACTGCTCCACGGGACCAGGGTTTCCTGATCTCGTTCACTCGCTTGCCGCGCTGCGAACAAGACAGACTGTAGCCCATGGTGGGCCCCCAGGTCGAACTGGCTCCTGAACGCCCACCCGCACCCGTCCGCAGCTCACAGCACCGGCGGGGGCGGTCACCCGCCCCCGCCCGGGTCAGAGCGTCGCCCGCGCCGCGTCCATCGCCTTCATGATCCGCTTCTCCGAGACCGGGCTCGGCGTGCCCAGCGACTGGGCGAAGAAGCTGACCCGCAGCTCCTCGATCATCCAGCGGATCGCCCGCACCTCCGCGGACGGCTGGTGCCCGGCCGGCACCGCCGCCAGCAGCTCCCCGTACGCCTGCTGGACCTGCTGCACCTTCAGCAGCTGCTGGGCGTCCCGCTGCGGGTGGTTGGGCAGCGCCTCCAGGCGGCGGTCCACCGCCAGCAGGTAGCGCTTGAGGTCCGGCAGCCGCTGCCAGCCGGTGGCCGTCACGAAGCCCGGGTGCACCAGCGAGGCCAGGTGCAGCCGGACGTCGTTCACCGCGTTCAGCAGCACCGGGCTGCTCACCGACTTCAGCCGGGTCGAGGCCTTGTGGAAGGCGATCAGCGCGGTGGCCGTCTTCAGGGTGGTGTCCGCGGACAGGTCGTACAGGTCCGCGCGCACCTTGTCGTGCAGCTTCCCGAAGGCCGCCTCGTCCCAGGCCGGGCCGCCGTTCAGGGCCATCAGCCGGTCCGTCGCGGCCGACACCACGTCCTCGAACAGGGCGGTGATCGAACCGTGCGGGCTGTGCGAGAGCGCCAGCTTCGCCTGGTTGCCCAGCCGGCCCTGGATCGACTTGGCCGGGGAGTTGGTGGTCAGCGTCAGCAGCCGCCGCGTCCCCTCCCACATCGACCGGGCCTGCGCCTCCGGGGTGTCGAACAGCTTGACGCCGACCGACGGCCCCTCGTCCACCAGCGCCGGGTAGGCGCGCATCGAGTGGCCGCGCGAGCGCTGCTCGAAGGTGCGCTGGAGCACCGGCAGCGAGGCCGGCCAGGCGGTCAGCCCGCTCTGCTCGATGCCCTGGCCGGAGGCGGCCGAGGAGAGCGTCTCCTTGAGCTTGGGCTTGAGCTTCAGCCGCAGCTCCTCCAGGTCCTTGGACTCGGCGAGCTTGCGGCGCCCGTCCACCACCCGGAAGGTCACCTTGAGGTGGTCGGGGACCCGTTCGTCGTCCCAGGCCTCCGGGGGCACGGTGACCGCCGTCAGGCGCTTCAGGGCGTGCTCCAGGGCCGGGAGGAGCGGTTCCTGGCGGTCCTTCACCGCGCGCAGCGCCGCCTTGGCGAAGTCCGGCGCCGGGACGAAGTTGCGGCGGACCGCCTTCGGCAGCGACTTGATGTACGCGGTGACCAGCTCCTCCCGCAGACCGGGGATCTGCCAGTCGAAGCCCTCCGCGGTGACCTGGTTGAGCACCGGCAGCGGGATGTGCACCGTCACGCCGTCCGCGTCGCTGCCCGGCTCGAACTGGTAGGTCAGCTTGAAGCGGAGCTTGCCCTGCTGCCAGTGGTCCGGGTAGTCGGCCTCGGTGACGCCGCCCGCGGCGTCGTTGATCAGCATCGACTTCTCGAAGTTCAGCAGGTCCGGCTGCTCGTGCCGGGCCTTCTTCCACCAGGAGTCGAAGTGCCGGGTGGAGACGACCTCCTCGGGCAGCCGGGCGTCGTAGAACTCGAACAGGGTCTGGTCGTCGACCATGATGTCCCGGCGGCGGGCCCGGTTCTCCAGCTCCTCGACCTCGCCGAGCAGCTTGCGGTTCTCCGCGAAGAACCGGTGGTGGGTCTCCCAGTCGCCCTCGACCAGCGCGTTGCGGATGAACAGCTCGCGGCAGAGCTCCGGGTCGATCCGCCCGTAGTTGACCTTGCGCTGGGCGACGACCGGCATCCCGTAGAGGGTCACCTTCTCGTACGCCATGACGGCGCCGGCCTTCTTCTCCCAGTGCGGCTCGCTGTAGCTCCGCTTGATCAGGTGGCCGGCCAGCGGTTCGACCCACTCCGGCTCGATCTTCGCGTTGATCCGCGCCCAGAGCCGGGAGGTCTCCACCAGCTCGGCCGACATCACCCAGCGCGGCGGCTTCTTGAACAGGCCGGAGCCCGGGAAGACCGCGAAGCGGGCGCCGCGCGCGCCGCCGTACTCGCGCTTCTCCACGTCGAACAGGCCGATGTGGGAGAGCAGGCCGGCCAGCAGCGACTGGTGGATCCGGTCGGCGTCCGGCTCGGCGTCCTCGTGCGGCTCCTCGATCGTGACGCCCAACTGCTTGGCGACGGTGCGCAGCTGGACGTAGATGTCCTGCCACTCCCGTATCCGCAGGTAGTTGAGGAACTCCGACTTGCACATCCGGCGGAACGCCGAGGAGGAGAGCTCCCGCTGCTGCTCCCGGACGTAGCGCCACATCGCCAGGTAGGAGAGGAAGTCGGAGGTCTCCGAGTTGAACCGCTTGTGCCGCTCGTCGGCGGCCTGGCGCTTCTCGGCCGGGCGCTCGCGCGGGTCCTGGATGGAGAGCGCGGCGGCGATCACCATGACGTCGCGGACGCAGCCGTTGCGGTCCGCCTCCAGCACCATCCGGGCCATCCGCGGGTCCACCGGGAGCTGGGCGAGCTTGCGGCCGAGCGCGGTCAGGCGCTTGCGCGGGTCCTTCTCGTCCGGGTCCAGCGCGCCCAGCTCGTGCAGCAGGTGGACGCCGTCCTTGATGTTGCGCGAGTCCGGCGGGTCCAGGAACGGGAAGGCGGCGATGTCGCCGAGGCCGGCCGCGGTCATCTGGAGGATCACCGAGGCCAGGTTGGTGCGCAGGATCTCGGCGTCGGTGAACTCGGGGCGGGAGAGGAAGTCCTCCTCCGAGTAGAGCCGGATGCAGATGCCGTCCGAGGTGCGGCCGCAGCGGCCCTTGCGCTGGTTGGCGCTGGCCTGGCTGATCGCCTCGATCGGCAGCCGCTGCACCTTGGTGCGGTGGCTGTAGCGGGAGATCCGGGCGGTGCCCGGGTCGATCACGTACTTGATGCCGGGGACGGTCAGCGAGGTCTCGGCGACGTTGGTGGCCAGCACGATCCGGCGGCTGCGCGAGCGCTGGAAGACCTTGTGCTGCTCGGCCGAGCTGAGCCGGGCGTACAGCGGCAGGACCTCGGTGTTCTTCAGCTTCAGCTTGTCGAGGGCGTCCGCGGTGTCGCGGATCTCGCGCTCGCCGGAGAGGAAGACCAGGATGTCGCCCGGGCCCTCGGCCTGGAGCTCCTCGGCGGCCTCGCAGATCGCCTGGACCTGGTCCCGGTCCCGGTCGCGGTCGACCTCGTCCGCCTCGTCGTCACCGTCCTCGGCGAGCGGCCGGTAGCGGACCTCCACCGGGTAGGTGCGCCCGGAGACCTCGACGATCGGGGCGTCGCCGAAGTGGCGGGCGAAGCGCTCCGGGTCGATGGTCGCGGAGGTGATCACGACCTTGAGGTCCGGGCGGCGGGGGAGCAGCTGCTTGACGTAGCCGAGGATGAAGTCGATGTTGAGGCTGCGCTCGTGCGCCTCGTCGATGATCAGGGTGTCGTACTGGTGCAGGTCGCGGTCGGTCTGGATCTCCGCGAGCAGGATGCCGTCCGTCATCAGCTTGACCAGGGTGTCCTGGCCGACCTGGTCGGTGAACCGGACCTTCCAGCCGACCGCCTCGCCGAGCGGGCTGTCCAGCTCCTCCGCGACCCGCTCCGCCACCGTGCGGGCGGCGATCCGGCGCGGCTGGGTGTGGCCGACCAGGCCGCGCACGCCGCGGCCCAGCTCCAGGCAGATCTTCGGGATCTGGGTGGTCTTGCCGGAGCCGGTCTCGCCCGCGACGATCACCACCTGGTGGTCCCGGATCGCCGCCAGGATCTCGTCCTTCTTCTGGCTGACCGGGAGCTCGGCGGGATAGCCGATCTCCGGCACGGCCTTCCGGCGGCGCTCGACGACCAGCTCGGCGCGGTCGATGTCGGCGGCGATCTCGGCGGCGACCTTCTGCCGGGCCTCGGGCTTGCGGACCCGACGGGCCCCCTCCAGCCGGCGCCCGATCCGCACCTGATCGCGCAGGGTCAGCTCGGGCAGACGGGCGGCCAGCTCGCCGATTCCGGGGCCGCCCTCGGCGGGTACGGTGGCGGACTGGACTGCGGGAGAACTCACTGCGGGCATCCCTCTAGGTTCGCAAGGAGGCACGGCGGAGCGCACCTCGGTTTTCGAGCCCCTCCAGTGTCACAGCCGTGAGCGGCGAATCGCGAACGCCGGGCAACGGTCCACGGCCGTCCCGGGCTCTGGGGGGTGAGGAGGTGCTCATGGGAGCCCACAAGACCGCCCGGGACGAGGAGTTCCGGACGTTCGTCGGCAGCGCCTGGTCACGGCTGCTCAGGACGGCGTACCTGCTCGCGGGGGACCGGCACGGCGCCGAGGACCTGGTCCAGCAGGCGCTGGAACGGGCGTACGCGGCCTGGAACAGGGTGCGCGCCGCGGACGATCCGTACGCCTACGTGCGCCGGATCGTGATCAACGAGCACGCCCGGCGGTTCCGGCGGCGGCTGGTCGAGTACCCGGTCACCGAGTTCCCGGACCGGCCCGCGCCGGCCGGCACCGACCCGGACGACCGGGCCGTGCTGCTCGCCGCGCTCGGCACCCTGCCGCCGCGGCAGCGCCAGGCCGTGGTGCTGCGCTACTGGGAGGACCTCAGCGAGACCCAGACCGCGGAGGCCATGGGCTGCTCGGTCGGGACGGTGAAGAGCCAGGCGGCCCGAGGGCTGGCCAAACTCCGCGGGGCCTCCTCACTCATCGGACTGACGAGCATCGGAGGGGCAAGATGAGCAACCAGTACCTGCCCGGGGACGAGGCGGGCGGCGACGAGCCGGCCACCGTACGGGCCCTGGGCGAACTGGCCGGCAGCGTCGAGACCGGGACGGTCCCGTACGACCGGCTGGTCGCCGGGGGCCGGCGGCGGCTGCGGCGCCGGCGGCTGCTGACCGCCGGGGTGGCGGCGGCGCTGGTCGCCGGGATCGCCGGGGGGACGGCGGTGCTCGGCGAGCGCGGCCGGCAGGCCGTCTCGACCGTGGTCGCGGCCTCGGCCACCGACGTGGCCGTCCCCGGCTCCGCGGGCGGCACGGCCACCCCGAAGGCGCCCGGCGCCCGGGACCCGTTCAACCCCACCCGGGTCAAGGTCGGCGAGGGCACCGCGAACGGCCACGCCTGGGAGGCCTGGGTGGCGCTGTGGCCGACCTCCCCCACGAAGGAGGGCGCCCTCAAGCAGGCGCAGCTGATCCGGGCGGAGCGGTACGCCGTCAACCCGGACGTGAAGCCGGTCAGGCAGAGCGACGTCGACAGCAACTGGGACGCGGGCATCGACGAGGTGAACTACTACTACACGGTGGACGGCAAGCGGCAGGCCGACGACTCCGTGCACGCGGTCTCCTCCCCGGGCGGGTACCCGGCCGCGGTCGGCGGCGCGTCGCTCGGCCTCAAGCACGCGACGGGCATCCCGCCGGTGGTGATCGAAGGGGTCCGGGCCGAGGTCGCGAAGGTCGCGGTCGACTGGAAGACCGGCGGCACCACCGAGGCGGTGCCGGTCGCCGTCGGGGACTCCCCGTTCCGCTACTACGGCGTGGTGGCGAAGCCGGGCACCGACGCCGCGAAGATCACCCAGTACGCGGCGGACGGCTCGGTGGTGAGCAGCACCGACAGCTGGCTCCGGACCTCCTGACCACCTGACCGGGCCGGATGGCGGGCTCGACGGAACCGAGCCCGCCGTCCGCGACCCTACTCAGGCGCCAGGAACACGGTCAACGCCGCCCGGCCCCACCGCCCATC
>NZ_JBHUAL010000332.1:0-5789 GCF_042789775.1 Kitasatospora sp. NPDC056800
GCCACCCCCTCCAGGGGCTGGCCGGCGTCGGCATGCTGTGCCACGGCTGCCCGCCGAGCCCCGAACTCCGCACCTCGAAGGGGAAAAACCGGGTGCGGCAGCGCGGCCCTGCCTGGCACCATGGCGCCCATGATCACGTATCGAAAGGCCGATGCCGCGTAGACGGCCCCGCGCACTGCGCGCCGAACGACCGGCCTCCCGTGTCTCGGGGCCGACCCCTCCGCTCCGGATCCACGGACTCTCCGACAGGGCGAGCCTGGCCGTCCACCGGGTCGAGCGCCTGAGCGAGAGCTTCTACCTTCACGCGGGCGCCACCGACCGGGCACTGCGGCGGTACCGCGAGTTCCTGCACCCGCCGGGAAGACGTCCGCTGTACCCGCAGGAGTCGCATTGCCCGTGCCCGGGATGTTCCTTCGACGACGTCAGACACGCACGCGACGTGCTGGAGGAAGTCCTGGAGCGACTGCCGGAACGGGCCCGTGCCGAGCTCGGCCGACTTGTGAAGGCCCTGGACACGGTGTTCTTGCGCCGTACCCTCCCCGACCCGTTCGCGGACCGGCGCCAGTGGCGCACGGAGTTCTGGTGGTACCGCCGCCTGGCCGATCGGTCGGAGTGGGGGTGACGGGTAGCGGTTCTCCGGTGCCCGCCGGTCAGGCTGTCGTGCTAGCCGCGACGACGGGTGCGGCGTGTCGCGAGCGTCAGACCGCCGCCCAGGAGCAGGAGGCTCCCGGCCAGCCAGGCGAGCCGGGTGTCGGCGCCGGTGTTCGGCAGGTGCGGCCCGTGCGCCTCCTTCGTGGTCACCGTGGTGGTGGACGGCGGGGAGGTGACCGGCGGGCCGGACGGCGGCGTACCGGTCGCCGTCGCGGTGTTGGTGACCTTCCCTCGGTCGATGTCCGCCTGGGTGACCGTGTAGGCGGCCGTGCAGGTGACCGACACACCGGGGGCGAGCGAGGCCGCACCCGCCGGGCAGGTCACCACCGGCGGCGTCCCGGCGCCCGAGAACGCCGTCTCGTTCACCGTCACGTCCGTCAGCGTCACGTTCCCGGTGTTCGTCACCAGGTACGCGTAGTCGACCGTCTGTCCCACCGCCGAAACCGTCGTCGGGGACGCCGACTTCGCGATCGTGAGCGCCGGCTCAGGGGTGTTCGGGACGGTGGTCGAGGACGGCGGGGAGGTGACCGGCGGGCCGGACGGCGGAGTACCGGTCGCCGTCGCGGTGTTGGTGATGCTGCCCGCGTTGAGGTCCGCCTGCGTCACCGTGTACTCGGCCGTGCAGGTCACCGACGCCCCGGGAGCGAGCGAGGCCGCACCCGGCGGGCAGGTCACCACCGGCGGCGCCCCTGAGCCAGAGAACGCCGTCTCGTTCACCGTCACGTTCGTCAGCGTCACGTTCCCGGTGTTCGTCACCAGGTACGCGTAGTGCAGCACCTGGCCCACCCCGGTCAGCGCCGTCGCGTCCACCGACTTGACGACGGTGAGCGCCGGTGCGGGCGTGACCGTGACGGTCACGGTGGACGGCGGGGAGGTCACCGGCGGGCCGGACGGCGGAGTACCCGTCGCCGTCGCCGTGTCGGTGATCTTGCCGCTCCGCAGGTCGCTCTGGGTGACCGTGTAGCTGGCCGTGCAGGTGACCGACGTGCCGGGGGCGAGCGAGGCCGCAGCCGGCGGGCAGCTCACCACCGGCGGCGTCCCGGAACCGGAGAACGCCGTCTCGTTCACCGTGACATTCGTCAGCGTCACGTTCCCGGTGTTCGTCACCAGGAAGCTGTAGTCCACGACCTGACCGACCGCCGAAACCGTCGTCGGCGACGCCGACTTCACGATCGTGAGGGCCGGCTCGGGGGTGTTCGGGACGCTGGTCGAGGACGGCGGGGAGGTGACCGGCGGGCCGGACGGCGGAGTGCCCGTCGCGGTCGCCGTGTTGGTGATCTTCCCTCGGTCGATGTCCGCCTGGGTGACCGTGTAGCTGGCCGTGCAGGTGACCGACGCGCCAGGAGCGAGCGAGGCCGCAGCGGGCGGGCAGCTCACCACCGGCGGCGTCCCGGAACCGGAGAACGCCGTCTCGTTCACCGTGACGTTCGTCAGCGTCACGTTCCCGGTGTTCGTCACCAGGTACGCGTAGTGCAGCACCTGGCCCACCCCGGTCAGCGCCGTCGCGTCCACCGACTTGACGACGGTGAGCGCCGGTGCGGGCGTGACCGTGACGGTCACGGTGGACGGCGGGGAGGTCACCGGCGGGCCGGACGGCGGAGTACCCGTCGCCGTCGCCGTGTCGGTGATCTTGCCGCTCCGCAGGTCGCTCTGGGTGACCGTGTAGCTGGCCGTGCAGGTGACCGACGCGCCAGGAGCGAGCGAGGCCGCAGCGGGCGGGCAGCTCACCACCGGCGGCGTCCCGGAACCGGAGAACGCCGTCTCGTTCACCGTGACATTCGTCAGCGTCACGTTCCCGGTGTTCGTCACCAGGAAGCTGTAGTCCACGACCTGACCGACCGCCGAAACCGTCGTCGGCGACGCCGACTTCACGATCGTGAGGGCCGGCTCGGGGGTGTTCGGGACGCTGGTCGAGGACGGCGGGGAGGTGACCGGCGGGCCGGACGGCGGAGTGCCCGTCGCGGTCGCCGTGTTGGTGATCTTCCCTCGGTCGATGTCCGCCTGGGTGACCGTGTAGCTGGCCGTGCAGGTGACCGACGCGCCAGGAGCGAGCGAGGCCGCAGCGGGCGGGCAGCTCACCACCGGCGGCGTCCCGGAACCGGAGAACGCCGTCTCGTTCACCGTGACGTTCGTCAGCGTCACGTTCCCGGTGTTCGTCACCAGGTACATGTAGTGCAGCACCTGGCCCGCCGCTGTCAGATCCGTCGCGTCGACCGACTTGACGATGGTGAGGGCCGGGTTGGCGGTGGCCGTGACGGTCGCGTTGGACGGCGGGGAGGTGACCGGCGGGCCGGACGGCGGCGTACCCGTCGCCGTCGCCGTGTTGGTGATCTTCCCTCGGTCGATGTCCGCCTGGGTGACCGTGTAGCTCGCCGTGCAGGTGACCGACGCACCGGGGGCAAGCGATGCCGCACCCGGCGGACAGGCCGCCACGAGCGGCCCCCCGGAACCGGAGAACGCCGTCTCGTTCACCGTCACGTCCGTCAGCGTCACGTTCCCGGTGTTCGTCACCAGGAAGCTGTAGTCCACGATCTGCCCGACCGCCGAAACCGTCGTCGGGGAGGCCGACTTCGCGATGGTGAGCGCGGGCGTCGCCGGGACCGGGGTGTTCGTGAAGGTGCAGAGCACCATCGGGCTGTTCTTGTCCTCCACCGTCGCCGGGAACGGCAGGTTGAAGGTGGTCACCCCGCTGCCCGAGGCGACCGGGGCGTTGCCGTTGGCCGTGTCGACGCAGTCGTAGGTGGTGGTGTAGTCGGAGAGGCTTCCGGAGGCCGCCGTCTCGGTGAGGGTGTAGGTGGTGCCGGACAGCGCGATGACCGGGCCGGCCGGGGGCGACTGGACGCCCGTGCTGGTGCCGGTCGTGGTGGCGCTGTTGCCCTGGGTGACGCCACCGCCGGTGATCTCCAGCGTGAACTGGTCGTTGGACGTGGTCGACTCGGCGAACCGGCCGACGATGTCCTTCTGCAGGGTCAGGGTCGGGTTGGTGGAGCAGGCGCCGAGGTCCACGGAGAGGAAGGCGTTGTTGGTGTACGGCGTCGGACCGGCCGTGACCGCGCCGGTGTTCGGGTTGAGCCGCTCCAGATAGGTGGTGGTCCCCGAGGTGAACTCGATGTAGAGGTTGCCGACGTTGTCGAAGGCCGCCCCGTTGAAGGACCTGTCCGTCGGGTTGTCCAGGGTGCTCAGCGTCGTACTGGTCAGCGGCACACCGGTGGCCGACCCCGTGGTGGGGATCGGTGCGGAGACCCGGCCGATGGCGGCGTCGGTCCCGACGGAGGAGAGGATGTAGAGGTTGCCGCCCGCGTCGAAGGTGATGTCGCCGTTGGGGCCGGAGGTGCCGGTGACCGGCAGGTCGAACGTGCCGATCACGCCGGGGATCGCGGTGTTGGTGGTGGTGTTGAACCCGTAGAGGGTGGCCACGCCGGGCGTGGTCGCGGTACCGGGCTCGAAGCTGGCGTAGTAGTAGATGCCGTTGACCGGGTTCACCGCGCCGGCGACGAAGGAGTCGCTGGTGGGACCGGCGGATCCGGTGTAGACGGTCCAGGCGCCGGTGGCCGCGTTGTAGCCGTACACGTTCACGGACCCGCTGACGGCCGGCGTCTGGTCGACCACGTAGGCGGCGGTGCCGCCGTCCGTGATGCCGAGGGCGTTCGTGAAGCCGGACCCGGCGGGGAGCGTGCTCACCGTCGTGGCGGTCACGTTGGCGCCGCCGACGGTGCCGGAGGCCAGGGCCAGCAGGGTGCCCGTACCGGCGCCCGAGGAGCCGCGCTGGACGGCGTAGATCGTGTTGCCGCTGCAGTCCAAGGGGGGGCCGGGCGCCCGGGGGGCGTGGCCGGCCGGGGCCGTGCCCGACGGGGGGACGCTCTCAGCGGACGGCGCGGCCGGTGCGGCCAGCGGGGACGCTGGGGCGCTCACGGCGGACGGCACGGCGGACGACGAGGGGGACGGGGCCTGCGAGGCGTTGCCCTGGACGGGGGCGGCCTTCGCCCAGGCGGCGTCCGGGGCCTGCCACTCCAGCACCACAAGTCCGTTGCCGCCGTCACGTCCGTCGCGGTCGCCGGGCTTCACCGAGGCGGCGGGGTGAGCGAAGCCGCCGAAGCCCGCCCCGGCGACGTACTGGCGCTCGGTCAGGTGCGACGCCAGGCCCGCCGGAACGTCGCCGCCCCCGGAGCCGACGGCCGTGCCGCCCTCGCTCGGGGAGGTGCCGCCGTCGGCCGCCAGCAGGGTGCGGGCCGAGGCGTGCGGCTCGTCGGACAGGACACTGGAGGCGCCGCCGCCGAGGGCCGTACGGGCCGCCGGGGAGCTCGGGTCCTCGGAGTGCGCCCGCCCTCCCTGGCCGGGCACCACCATCAGCCGCTGCCCCGGCGTCACGTCCAGTAGTGCGGTCGCGAAGGCGCCGGCGGCACCCGGTCGGTTCCGGTGGTCGGCGCCGGCCGTTCCCGCGGGGCTGTCGGCTTCGGCGGCCGCGCCCGCGCCCCAGGCCTTCGCCCGGACGGAGGTGACGCCAGGGGGAACGGTGAAGTCCTGGCCGCCACCGGTGTGGGTGAAGGCGAGGCAGTCGGTGTAGCCCGGGTCGGGCGGGCAGGCCTGGGCGGCGTGCGCGGCGGGGGCGGCCATCAGCGGGACGAGCGACAGCGGGGCCAGCGTCAGCGCCGCTGCCAGCACTCCGGACCAGCCGCGCCGCTTCGACGCGGCACGGTTCGACGGACGAGCCGGGACGGTACTGCCCCGCACCCCGAAGGCCGGGGCCAGGCCCCGGCGACGTCTGACTTTGGGCATCGAGGACTCTCCAGGGTGTGCACAGGACTCTGGATGACGGAGTGAACACGCCATTGGGCGACGGGACGACTATGCCGTCTCCACCATCCGGGTCGGTCCGGCACGCTGGGGAGGTCATCCCGGCGGCCCACACGAACGGTCCGACCACCGCGCTCGACGCCCGTCGCGCGCCCCCTTCACGGGGTGCGACCGACCGTGACGACCTCGACCCGGGCCAGCGCCAGGCCTGTTGACGCATCGTCATATGAACTAACCGCGTCGAGCGAAGTCGGCCCGCACCCGCGCCGGCGAGGGCGGACCGACCGGTGAACGCCGCCGGACGCGGCGAGGCCGGTGCCGTCCGGGAGCGGCGACTCCCGGAC